>NZ_JBFBIK010000005.1:0-133880 GCF_040685555.1 Sphaerisporangium sp. NPDC088356 | reverse complement strand
CGGAAGCCGATCTTGTGCGACGCCAGCCACGTGAGGATGCCGCGCGCCTTCCACGTCAGACGGCCGTCTCTGATCCACTTGTTGCTCAGCATCGTGAAGTTGTCGGACGGGAGTTCTGCGCGACGGATACTCACCGCTCGTCCCCTTCCGACTTGCGGACGAAATCGGGGACGAAGCAGGGGACGAAGGTGAGGACGAACAGGGGACGAGAGTCGGGACGGCAGCGCCTACGAACGAGGGGACGCAGGCAGATCCTGACGGGGACAAGCCGGGGACCGTCCCCTTCAGCCGTGGGAACGAGAGAGGGGACGAGATCAGGGACGGACCCCTCCGAAGAGGGGACCGACATGGGGACGAACGAGGGGGACAAAGGCCATCACGCAACACCGGCCAACTCGACGAGGTCAGCCTGACCGTCGATCTGAGCTGAGGAAATCTCCTGCTTGAGAACCTTCAGCAGCTCAGTAGCGCGACCAGTCGAGACCGGCTGAACCTCCTGCCGAATTTCGGTCAGCAGGTTATCGCGAGTGAGGGGACGGCCCTCGGCAGCAAGCTTCTTAGCGACCTCACGACCTGCGGGAAGGAGATCCTCGACGTTGGGGACGGGACGTTTCTTCTCGGGGACGGTCCCCTTCTTGGTCCCCTGACGAGTCCGGGGACGAGACGTCTTGGGAGCAGGGGACGAAGGATGGGACGGCTGCTCTGTGACTGCCGGAATTTCGGGGACGACGATCGTCTCGTCCTCGGGGACCGTCTCCTCAACAGGGAGCGAAACGCTCGTCTCCGTCCCCACGGGAACCAGCTCACCAAGCTTGTAGAGAGCACGCTCCCGACGCGTCGCCTTCCAACGCCACAGACGCCCGTACCGGTCCTGAAGCTCAGTCTTGGCGAGCCCACGGTTACGCTCACGCTGAAGCGCCAGCGGGTAGCTACGGATCTCCCAAAGGATCATTCGACGCCACAGAGAGAATGTCGACGGGAACGCGAGGATCCAGCGTGACTTCCTGATGCTGTCCATACGCGTGTCGGCAACCAGTCCAGCGCGCTTACGCCGCGGACCTCAACACCGAGTTCCGCGCCAAGCGCACGAACGCCTGAGGCTGAGCGACCCGGCTCCTGACGCCGACCAATCGGCCCAAGACCTGTGCGACACCCCGAAGTCGAAGCACCCCCGGCGACCGTACGCCGAAGCACCCGGCGACCGCCCACATTCGAACACCCCGGCCACACCCCACCGGGACACCCCGTCCACGCGCCACCGGAGCACGCGGATCGCGGCCTGGGAATCAAGGGCGGCGGGGGACGATCGCCAGATGGCCGTGGTCGGTTATGACGGCGAGGTCTCCTTCCTGGTCGGTCCGGTGAACGCGCATGCCGACAGCGCGCAGGCGGTTGAGCGTCAGCGGGGCGGGATGACCGTAGTCGTTGCCCGCCCCCACGCTGATCAGCGCGGCCCGGGCGCCTGTGGCCGCCAGGAAAGCCGGATCCTGGCGCGCGGACCCGTGATGGGGGACCTTGAGGATGTCGGCCGCCGGCAGGCCACGCCGGAGCAACTCGGCCTGGGCCTCTACCTCGACATCCCCCGACAGCAGCGCCGAGCCGGCGGCCCATCGCACATGGATCACGATGCTGGCGTTGTTGGCCATCGAGCCCTCCCCGGGCCCCGCCGGCACCGCCTCCGGCACAGGCCCGAGAACGCTCAGCGCGGCAGGGCCGAGATTCCACGCCATCCCCGGTGAGGCAACCCATTCGGGCACGTGGCGGCGATCGAGATCGGCGGACACCCGCGCGCTCTCCTGCCCCGGCTCGTGCCCCGGACTCACCACCACCGCTCCCACCGACCGGCCGTGAAACACCCCGTCCAGGCCGCCGACATGGTCGAAGTGCGGGTGGGTGAGGATCAGCAACGGCACCTGTCTCACGCCGAGCGTGCGAAGGCAGCGGTCCACGGACATGGGATCAGGACCGGTGTCGATCACCACCGCGCGTGCTCCTCCCACGGACAGGACCAGCGCGTCCCCCTGCCCGATGTCGCAGGCGACGAGAAGCCATCCGGGTGGCGGCCACGACGCGACGACCGGCCGTACGAGCAACGCGGCGAGGGCCAGCCCGGCCGCGACGGCGCAGACCACCAGGCGCCCCGCCGCGCGTCGTAGCAGGAACCAGGCGAGCAAGGCCGTAGCCGCGAGAAGGAGGAGGCCGACCACTCCCCCGGGCCACGGCAGGGTCGCGGCGGGCAGGGTCGCAGCCTCCCGGGCCACCCAGATGATCCAGCCGACCGCGTACCCGGCGGGACGGACAAGCCAGCTCGCGGCCCCGACACTGCCGGGTGCCACCATCGCCGCGACGAAGCCCAGGATCGTCGCGGGGGCCACGGCCGGTCCGGCGAGCAGATTGGCCGGAATGGCAACAAGCTCCAGTTGCCCCGACATGAGCACGAGTAAGGGCGTCACGGCCGCCTGGGCGGCGCACGGGACCGCTATCGCCTCGGCGGCCCAGCGGGGCATCCGCCGGGCCATACGGTCGCGCCACCTGGGCGCCAGCACCAGGATGCCCCCGGTGGCGAAGACCGAGAGCGCGAAGCCGTACTCCCGGGCCAGCGCGGGATCGAAGAGGATCAGTCCCAGCACGGTGGCGGAGAGGGCCGCGAGCCCGTCCCTGGAACGACCGGTGCCGAGCGCCACGGCCGCCACAGAACCCATCACCAGGGCACGGAGCACGCTCGGCGACGGGCGGGCGACCACGGCGAACCCCAGCATGGCGACGATCGCGAGAATCGCCCGGACGGCCAGAGGCAGCCCGGCCACCCGCCCCAGGGCGATCACCATGCCGGCGATGACGGCGAGGTTCGCCCCCGACACCGCTGTGAGGTGACTGAGCCCTGCCGTTTTCAGGTCGTACTTGACCTGCTCGTCCATGAGGGACACGTCGCCGACGACGAGGCCCGGAAGCAGCCCGCGCTCGGCCGGTGGGAGAACCCCCGCCGCCTGTCTCAGCCCCGTGCGCAGGGCCGCGGCGACGCGCTGCGCCGGGGATGGACCGCCCATCACCTCGGGCGTCTCCCTGGCCGTGAGGATCGCGGCCGTGAGCTCTGCCGGATCAGCCGGGCTCAGCCTGCCGCCGACCCGTATCCGCTGGCTGGGCAGCAGGGGGAGCCATTGAGCCCCTTGGGCGAACACGACCACCGGCGCTCTGGTCGAGTAGCGCGCCCCGGAAGCCTCGACGATCTCGACCGAGCCCTCCACGATCACGCGATCACGTCGTACGACACCGCGGTGGCCGGGGAGGATCCGGGGATCGGCGGTAAGCGTCATCTCGACCGTGACCGCCGCCCGTCTCTCGGCGAGCTCGGCCACCGGGCCCGTACTCACCGCATGGACTCGGAACCCCACCGCCCCCGCGACCGCCGCGACACACCCCAGAACGGCGAGCACCGTATTCCCCCACCCACTCCCGGGCCTCCACCTGCTCCCCGCCCCCCGCTCGACCCTCCATCCGCTCTCACCCGCCTTCCTTCCGCCGGCCCTCCAGGTCGCGGCGGCGGCCATGGTGGCCAGGGCGGTCAGGGCCGTGATCACGTCGGTGCGAACGGAACAGCCCAGCAGCAGGAGCGAGGCGCCCCACGCTGCGAGTGCCGGCGGCACGAGGCGCAGCGAATGCTCCTGACCATGGGCGCTCCGCAGGTCGACCTCACCCTCCCCGCGTCTCTCCCCCGCACGCTCGCCCTCGTCTCGGACCACCTCCTGGCCGGTCGCCCCTTCGGGCCCTCGCGGACTCTCCTTGGAGCCCAGGTAGGGCGTCATACGCGCACCTTGTCGCGGAGGTCGGCGAACTTTCTGTCGCCGATGCCCGTCACCTCGCGGAGCTGGTCGATGCTGCGGAACCCGGAGTGGGCCTGCCGGAACTCCACGATGCGACCGGCGAGCACCTCTCCGACACCGGGCAGCGTCTCAAGCTGGCTGGGGGTGGCGGCGTTCAGATCGAGCGGGGCGTCGACGCCGAAGGTGGGGTCGGATGGGGGAACCGGTGCGGCACCGGGACGGCTCGGCGCCCCCACGATGATCTGCTCGCCGTCGGTGAGCTTCCGGGCGAGGTTGAGACCCCCGGCGGTCGCACCCGGACGCACTCCCCCAGCGGCGGTCACCGCGTCGGCCACGCGCGATCCGCTGGGGAGCGTGATCACGCCGGGTTTCCTTACCTTCCCGGCCACTTGGATGATCACCTGTGCGGTCGGTGAGGGTGTAGCGGCGGGAGACGGCGTCGACAGGCCACCCATCGGCGGGCCACCCAGAGGGATCGGTGGCCCCAGCGGTTCGGCCACCGGACGTGATCGCCACGCGTACACACCCCCGACCAGGGCCGCCAGCAAGCCGAGAACCAGCAGCACACGAAGGCCTGGCCGCCCAGGATCGAGAAGCGGGCCATGCTGGGACACGACCTCACCCAGCCGAGAGCGAAACGACCGGAAGGGCACCGGCTCGGACCGCACCCACCCCGCCGGTGCGGAATCCGGCTTGGAACCGGGGACAGGCTCAGGTGCGGATGCACGGCTACGCCGGGGGGCGGCGTAGCCGGTCTCTTCTTCTGCGGCCGGCCGGGGCGCTCTGGGGTGGCCCGGGGGGCTCAGCGCGCGGAGGCGGGACTCGCCTATCTCGCTCTCATGGGGCCTGTCCGCTGTTCGCACGAGAGCGACGTTAGGCGGCTCACGTCCCCTCCTCCTCGACCGAACGCGGCTCTGTGGACAACCGCGTCAGGTCACGAAGAAGTGGAGGACCCCGTCAGCTCGCCGAGCGGTGGACGCCCCCGTCAGAACCGGGAAGCGCAACGGCGGCCGTCAGGTCACGGGGAGTCCGGGAGGGGGGATTCCGGGAGGGGGGATTCCTCGCCGGGGAGGGCGGGGGTCACGGTGACGCCGAGCATCCCGGGGCCGACGTGGACGCCGACGACCGCGCCGACCTCGACCACCCGGAGCCTCACCAGGTTGGGGATCCGCTTCGTCAGGTGGTCCGCCAGCGTGCGCGCTCGTCCAGAGGCCGCCAGGTGGTGAACGGCGACGTCGACCGGCTCGCCGCCCGCCGCCCGTACCGCGAGGTCCTCCAGCCTGGCGATCGCCCTGCCGGTGGTGCGCACCTTCTCCAGGGGCGCGATCGCCCCGTCGGTGATGTGCAGCAGGGGCTTGATGGACAGCGCTGATCCGAGGAGGGTCGCGGCGGCTCCGAGACGTCCTCCTCGGCGCAGGTGTTCGAGGGTGTCGACGTAGAAGAAGCTCTTGGTCGCGTCCGCGCAGGCCCGCGCGGCCTCCGCCACGCCGGGCCGGTCTCCGCCGCGACGGGCCGCCAGCGCCGCGGCGAGCACCGGAAACCCCAGCCCCATGGCCAGCGAACGGCTGTCGACGACCTCCACGGGGATCAGCGCGTCCCCGGCCGCGATCCGCGCCGCGTCCACGGTGCCGGACATGGCGCCGGAAAGGTGGACGGAGACCACCCCCACCGCTCCTTGCGCGGCGGCGAGCTCGTACGCGTCGGCGAAGCGCTGGGGGGCCGGTCGGGACGTGGAGACGGGCGACCACTCCCGGAGCGCCGTGGCGACGCCCTCGGCGTCGATCTGGGCGACGTCGTCCAGCGTGCGGCCTCCGACGACCACCTGGAGCGGGATCACGATGACGCCCAGCCGCCCGGCCTCCTCGGGATCGAGGTAGGCGGTGGAATCGGTGACCACGGCGACCGGTTGCGACATGACCGAAGGCTACCCGCGAAGCGAAGAACGACTACCGGACGAGAGCCGCCGAACCGCACATGGCGGAGGCCTACTGGACGGGGGTGCCGCCGCGCCATACGCGGCGGGGCTTGAGGCCGAAGCCCCAGGCGAAGGCGCCTTCGTGGTCGGCGTCCCACTGGACGATGTCGGCGAGGCGGCCCGGGGCGAGCACGCCGCGGTCGGGAGCGCCCAGCACGGTGGCCCCGCCGAGCGTGGCGGCCCGGAGCGCGTCGCCGACGCTGATGCCGAACGCGGCGACCGCGAGGCTGATCACCAGGGACATCGAGGTGATGCCGCAGTGGCCGGGGTTGTGATCGCTGCCGAGCGCGACGGTGACGCCCTGGGCGAGCATCCGCCGGACCGGAGGAAGGTTGCCCTGCTGCAGCGCCGTGCCCGGGCAGACCACCGCGGGCACGCCGTACCTCGCGAGAAGGGCGATGTCCTCGTCGGTGGTGTTGTGCAGGAGGTCGGCGGAGGCGCAGCCGAGCTCGGCCGCGAGCTGGACGGCGCCGCGCCGCTTGTCGGTGCCGGCGTGGATGCGCGGCAGCAGGCCGACGTTGCGGCCGGAGGCGAGCACCCAGCGGGCCTCGTCGGTGCTGAAGTGCCCGTCGTCGCAGTAGACGTCGACGCTGTCGGCGCCCGCCGCGGCGGCGTCGGCGCACCAGGAGCCGACGGCCTCGACGTAGTCGCGCTGGCGTCCGAAGTACTCGGGAGGCACGACGTGGGCGGCGAGGAACGTGACGTGCACCCGCGGCATCATGGGCTCTTTCTCGAGCTCACGGAGCAGGCGCACGTCGGCCAGCTCCCCGTCGCGGGTGAGGTGGTAGCCGGTCTTGGCCTCGACGGTCGTGGTGCCGTTGAGCAGCCAGTCGCGCAGCCGCTCTCGGACGCCGTTGCACAAGGTCCACGGATCGGTGCCGCGGGTGACCGTGACGGTGGAGCCGATGCCCCCGCCCGCGGCGGTGATCGCGCTCGGCGTGGAGCCGCCGGAGCGCATGGCCATCTCGGCCCAGCGGTTGCCCGCGTACACGGGATGGGTGTGGGCGTCGATGAGGCCCGGCGTCACGAGGGCGCCGCCGAGGTTCTCGACGTGGTCGACGTCGACGATGTCGTCGACGACTCCAGGCACGCTCTGCGGCAGGTCGGCGGCGCGGCCGACCCACGCGATGCGGTCGTTGTGCACGAGGATCGCGGCGTTGCTGCAGACGTCGTTGCCGGTCCATAGCCGGCCGATGTTGGTGAGAAGTCGCACCGTCATGGCATCACCGCCCGGTCCGGCCGATGGCCGTCGAGACATCCGGGAACGCCACCGCAGCCCAGCTCAGGCCGGGCGCCACGCCCGCTGGGTCCGCTCCGTTTCCGGACGTCATTGGGGGGTCTCCTGATCTCATCCGCACACGTGTGCGATGACGGTATCGCCCGGATCTTGGCCAGGCGATTTCAGTTCAGTTACGTTATTTCACAGGTCGGCTCGCTGTACAGGGTTAATTGAGAAGAACGCCGGTTCGTCTCTCCCTGTATCGCGTCGAGCTCCTCTGCACCCCGGCTGTCGAGCATCCTGCCCCCAGGTAACGCCCGGTGCCGAGCAAGCCCCTGCTGTAACAGCAGTCACACGCGTCATCATGCGAAACCAGCGCCAGAATGTCTTGTCAGGGTTTCCATATCGTAGCAATAATCAAGCCTCGCGGGCCACAGTCGTTTTGCTGCGCCTTTGCGTGTTTTCCCCGCCGCCGTCGCGGTTTTGCACCGTTTCGCACTGTTCATCCCAGCACTGGGCCCGCGTCCCCCGCACCCGCTGACATGAGATGATCTTCAGCCGACTCAGTGTAACCTCTCTGAAGAGCATTATCTTTGCTCGTCAAACATAGGTTGGCCCAGGAGCTGTCTTTGACCGTGCAGGACGATACCAGCAGGCGTCACATCCAAGAGCTGTTGCGTGACAACGGGGAACGCATTCTCGATCGCTGGATCCAGATCTCCAACCAGCCCCTTCGCGGCCGGGCGGTCGAGTCGGACGCGCGCACGGAGCTTCAGGAGATCTACCAGACCTTCCTGCGATCTCTCGACGACCAGGACGCCGCCGTGGAACTGCGTGGCCTGCTCGCCGAGCTCTCCCGATCGCGTGCCCGGCAGGGGTTCACCCCCACCGAGACCGCCATGGCGGTGTTCGGGCTGAAGGAGGCCGTCTACGAGCTCGTCGAGGCCGACGGCGGCGTCGAGGCGCTGCGCGGCTTCGTCTGGCTGTCGCGCACCATCGACGGCCTCGGGCTCTACACCTTCGAGGCCTTCGCGACCGCCCGTGAGAAGATCATCGCCGACCAGACGGAACAGCTCCTGGAGCTGTCGACCCCCGTGGTGAAGCTGTGGGAGGGCATCGTGGCCGTCCCCCTCGTCGGCACGCTCGACTCGGCCCGCACCCAGGTCGTGATGGAGAAGCTGCTCCAGACCCTGGTGGACACCGGCTCGGAGTACGCGGTGATCGACATCACCGGCGTGCCGGCGGTCGACACCCAGGTCGCCCAGCACCTCCTCAAGACGGTGATGGCCGCCCGGCTCATGGGCGCCAGCTGCGTCATCTCCGGCATCCGCCCCCAGATCGCCCACACGATCGTCACCCTCGGCATCGAGTTCGGCGACATCGTCACCAAGGCCACGCTCGCCGACGCCCTGGCCCACGCCCTCAGGCAGAACGGCGTCGAGCTCGCCGGCAGTAAGCAGACGCGCGTGGCCATCCGTGCCCAGGAGGCCTGATGGACCGCGTACCCATTCTCAAGATCGGCGACATCCTGCTCGTCTCGATCCAGGGTGACCTCGACGACCAGTCGGTCCTGACGCTCCAGGAGGACCTCGCCGACCGGGTCGTCGAGACCGGAGCAGTCGGCGTCATCATCGACATCACGGCCGTCGAGATCGTCGACTCGTTCGTCGGGCGCATGCTGTCGACGATCGCCGGGATGTCGCGCATGCTGGACGCCGAGACGATCGTCGTCGGCATGCGTCCCGCCGTGGCGATCACCCTCGTCGAGCTCGGCCTCTCCCTCGGAGGGCTCCGCACGGCCCTCGACCTGGAGAAGGGCATCGCGCTCCTCAGCCGGCACACCTCCTCGCGGTCGGACGATCTGTCCGCGGTCGGGCTGTGAGCCACCCCCCGACGCGAAACGCCGTCGAGGAGCTCGCCATCACGTCGAACGACGAAGTCGTGATCGTGCGCCAGAAGGTCCGTGCGTCCGCGATCGAGCTGGGCTTCTCGCTCGTAGACCAGACGAAGATCGTCACCGCCGCGAGCGAGCTGGCCAGGAACACGCTCGTCCACGCCGGTGGCGGGCACGCGCGCATCGAAACCGTCCAGAACGCGACACGGCGGGGCCTGCGCCTGGTGTTCAGCGACAGCGGCCCCGGCATCTCCGATCTCAAGCTCGCGCTCACCGACGGGTGGAGCAGCGGAGGAGGCCTCGGCCTCGGGCTGAGCGGCAGCCGGCGCCTCGTCGACGAGTTCGACCTCGACTCCGAGCCCGGCCGGGGTACGGTCGTGACGGTGACGAAATGGACTCGCTGATCCCTGAGCGGCAGGACACCTGGCTCAGGATGGAGGACGCGAGCGCGATCGGCTCCGCCCGCAGGATCGCCACCGCGCTCGCCGAGGACAGGAACTTCGGCCAGGAGCACGCCGGCCAGGTCGCCGTGGCGGTCAGCGAGGCGGCCTCCAACCTGGTCAAGCACGCCACCGCGGGCACCATGCTGGTGCGCCCGCACCCCTCCTCGCCCGAGTCGATCGAGGTCATCTCCATAGACCACGGCCCCGGCATGGCCGACACGGTCGGGCCCATCCGTGACGGCTACTCCACCGCCGGCACCCTGGGCATCGGCCTCGGGGCGATCACCCGGCTCTCCGACGCGTACGACATCTACTCGCGCCCCGGCAAGGGCACCGTGCTCGCCATGCGCTTCACGGCGAAGAACGCGCCTCCGGCCGAGTCGCGCGCGTGTGGCCTGTACCGGCCGGTGGGGGAGGAGATCGTCAGCGGCGACGCGTTCGCCTTCGAGGACGACGGCCGCACCGTCACGGCGGTCATGTGCGACGGGCTCGGTCACGGGGTCGCCGCCGCGGAGGCGTCCCGCGAGGCCGTGCGGGTCTTCCGGGAGGACCCCGAGGGAACCCCCGTCACGATCGTCGAGCGGGTGCACCGGGCGCTCGGGCATACGCGGGGCGGCGCGCTGGCGGTCGTCCGCGTCGACCGTTCGACCGGTTCTGCCCGGTACGCCGGGGTCGGCAACATCTCCGGGTGGATCTGCCACTCCGAGGGCCGGCAGGGCATGACCTCGGTGCCGGGGATCGCCGGGCACAAGGCCAGAAGCCTCAGGGAGTTCCAGTACGAGCTGCCGCCGCACGGCGTGGTCGTCCTGCACTCCGACGGGCTGACCGAGCGGTGGGATCTGGCCGCCTATCCGGGCCTGCTCACGCACACGGCTCACGTCATCGCCGGGACGCTCCTTCGCGACTCGGCCATCCGCCGTGACGACGCGTGCGTCCTCGCCATACGGACCGAACCGTGAACCGCGACCTGCTGAGCATCGCCGTACGGGACGACCGGGACGTCTTCGCCGTACGGCAGCTGGGACGCGAGGTCGCCGAGGCCGTGGGGCTGGACGATCTCGACCAGATCCGGGTCGGCACCGCGCTCAGCGAGGTCGGCAGGGAGATCGTCGGGAGCGCCCGGGACGCGGAGGTCGCCTTCCGGCTTGACGACATGACCGGCCTCATCGTGGACATCGTCTACTCCGCGGGGGCCGAGGTCGTCGCGCCGGGAGGGGTGACGCTGGCCGCCCGCCTGATGGACGCGGTCGAGCACGACGACGACCTGCGCCGGATCACCATGATCAAGAAGGTGCCGGGCGTGCTGGCTCCCGAGGAGCCGCACCTCGGCGAGATCCGCGCCAAGATGATCGAGCTCGCGCCCGCCGGGATCCTGGAGGAGCTGCGCCAGCAGAACCGCGAGCTCGCCTCCGCGCTGGAGGACTCGCGGAACCAGCGTGAGCGCCTCCTGCGGCTCAACGCCGAGCTAGAGGAGACCAACCAGGGGGTGTTCGCCCTCTACAACCAGCTCTCCGAGGAGCTGGAGGAGACCAACCGGGGTGTGGTCGCCCTCTACGCGGAGCTGGACGAGAAGTCGGCCCAGCTCCGGGAGGCCAGCGAGGCCAAGAACCGCTTCTGGGCCACGGTCAGCCACGAGCTGCGCACCCCGCTCAACTCGGTGATCGGCCTGGTGAGGCTGCTTCTGGGCCCGGGCGGCGAGGAACTGAGCGAGGAGCAGCACCTCCAGGTCGAGCTGATCGGCAACTCCGCGCAGACGCTGCTCGCCCTGGTGGCAGAGCTGCTCGACATGGCCAAGGCGGAGTCCGGGCACATCACCTCCCAGCCCTCCGTCGTCGACCTTCCGGCCCTCGCGGAGCGGCTCCGCATGACGCTGCACCCGACAACGGGCATCGACGGCGTACGCCTCACGGTCGATGTGTCCAGGGCGGCGGAGACCCTGCTGACCGACGAGGTCCTGCTCTCCCGCATCCTGCGCAACCTGCTGTCCAACGCGCTGAAGTTCACCGAGTCGGGCACGGTGGACATGACGGCGTACAACGACGACGACGGGGACGTGGTGTTCGTCGTCGCCGACACCGGCATCGGCATCCCCCAGGAGCACCAGGAGCGCGTGTTCGAGGAGTTCTTCCAGGTGCCGGGGGCCGCGCAGGCACGGGCGCGGGGCACCGGCCTCGGCCTGCCGTACGCGCGCAGGCTGGCGGAGGTGCTCGGCGGCACCCTGAGCCTGGCCAGCGTCCCCGGCGAGGGCACCACGGTCACCGTACGGCTGCCGCAGATCGGCCCCACAGGCGACGAGGAGCCCGGCGCGGCCCACCAGACGGACCCCCAGTAGGGAAGCCGGCGACCGTGTCCGCCGGTGCGCGGGACACGTGGCGTGGAGCATGCTCGGGCGGGTGCTATCAAAGAGGGACGATGAACGAGAAAGCCGCGACCATCCTGGTGGTGGACGACACACCGACCAAGCGCTACATCCTCGGCAGCTGGCTGCGCAGGGCGGGCCACGACGTGGTGGAGGCCACCTGCGGCGAGGAGGCGCTGAGCCTGGTCGGTGCCATCCTCCCCGACCTGGTGATCCTCGATGTGCGGCTGCCCGACATCGACGGGTACGAGGTGTGCGAGCGGATCAAGGCGGATCCGGCCACCGCGGCCATCCCGGTGATCCAGATATCGGCGCACGCCATCGCGGTCGCGGACCGTGCCCACGGGCTCGACCGCGGGGCCGACGCCTACATGGCCGAGCCCATCGAGCCGGAGGAGTTCATCGCCACCGTCCAGGCCACCCTGCGCTACTACAGGGCACGCCGGCGGGCCGAGCGGATGGCCCACCGGCTGGGCGAGCTCACCCGGGTCACCCTGGAGATCAACGCGAGCACCACGTTCGACAGGCTGCTGCGTGTAGCCGTGGAGGGCACGTCCAAGATCCTCGGGCGGCGGTGCAGCGCCCTGGCCATCGCGGTCGACGGCAGGATCCGCCATTACTTCGTGGTCAACCCCGGCGTGCCCGCCACGTTGCTGAGCCCCGCCCAGGACACCCTCGATCGCGTGACGCGGCTGGCCCTCGGCGACGCGTCCGGCACCGCGGAGTTCACCATGTCCAGGGACGCCTGGCTGCAGGTCCTGCCGGAAAGTGTGATCAGGGGCGAGGTCTCGGCCGTGGTGTCGCGCACCAAGGTGGGCCGCCCGCCGGTGTACCTCGGGGTCGAAGGGGTCGACCCGCCCGACCCGGACGAGCTCAACGTCCTCAAGCAGCTCTGCCAGGCGCTCGCGCTCGCGGTGGACGCGCTCCGGGCGTACGCCGAAGAGCACATGATCGCGCTCACCCTGCAGCGCAGCTTCCTGCCGTCGCACATCCCGCCGACCCCCGGCCTGGAGCTGGCGGTCCGCTACCAGCCGGCGATCGACAACGTGGAGGTCGGGGGCGACTTCTACGAGGTCCTGCGGCTCGGCGACCGGCTCCTCGTGGGGATCGGCGACGTCCAGGGGCACTCCCTGCACGCGGCCACGATCATGGCCGAGCTCCGCCACGCCCTGCGCGCCCTGATCGTCGAGGACCACGATCTCGGTCGCGTCATGGGGCGGCTCAACGACGTGCTGCGCAAGTACCATCCCGCCATGACCGCCACGGTCTGCCTCCTGCTCATCGACCCCGTCACCGGCGCCGTGGAGCTGGCCAACGCCGGGCACATCCCCCCGGTCATCGTGGCCGACGGCGAGGCGCGCTACCTCGGCTGGGGCAACCTGCTCATGGGCGCAGCCCACGAGGTGTACCGCGTCGACAAGCTGGAGATCCCCGAGAAGGGCGCGCTCCTGATGTTCACCGACGGGCTCATCGAGGACCGCGACATCCCGCTGGACCACAGCCTGGAGGTCGTACGCCAGATGGCCACCTCCTTCGACGACAACCTCGAAGTGTTCTGCGACCGGCTGATCGACCATTTCGGCGCGCGGGAGGACGATGTGGCGGTCGTGGCCCTCCGGCGGACCGACTAGAGCCCCGCCTACGACGACAGCCGGCGCGATGACGCGCCGGCTGCCTTGGTGTCCGGATGCCTTCGTGCGTGGATCAGACGGTCTCGACCGGCTTGGCGGTGCGCTCCAGCTCGTAGTAGAGACCGGCGGGCACGCGCGCGTGCAGGATGGTGCCGTCCCCGGTGTGGTCGACCGACAGCACCTCGCCCTCCTTGTGCGCCCGCGCGACCAGGTCTCCCCTGTCGTACGGCACGAGCAGGTGGACCTCGTGGTCGAGCCTCGGAAGCTCCCGCTCGATCGTGGCGATCAGCTCGTCGATGCCGGCCCCGGTGCGGGCGGAGACGACCACGCTGTGCCGCTCGCGCGTCGCCAGCCTGGCCAGCGCCACCGGGTCGGCGGCGTCGGCCTTGTTGACCACCACGATCTCGGGGATGTCCCTGACGCCCTCGATGTCGGCCAGCACCTCTCGCACGGCGGCCAGCTGCGACTCGGGGTCGGGATGCGAGCCGTCGACGACGTGGAGGATCAGATCGGCGTCGCCGACCTCCTCCAGCGTGGAACGGAACGCCTCCACGAGCTGGTGCGGCAGGTGCCGTACGAACCCGACGGTGTCGCTGAGCGTGAACAGCCTGCCGTCGGTCGTGCGGGCCTGGCGGACGGTCGGGTCGAGCGTGGCGAACAGCGAGTCCTCCACCAGCACCCCCGCGCCGGTGAGCCGGTTGAGCAGCGACGACTTGCCGGCGTTGGTGTAGCCGGCGATCGCCACCGACGGCACCTCGCGGCGCGTCCTGCGCGACCGCATGGTCTCGCGGGCGACGGACATGCCGCCGATCTGCCGGCGAAGCTTGGCCATGCGCTCGCGGATGCGGCGCCGGTCGAGCTCGATCTTCGTCTCACCGGGGCCGCGGCCTCCGATGCCCACGCCGCCGGCGGCCCGGCCGCCGACCTGGCGGGAGAGGTTCCCACCCCAGCCGCGCAGGCGCGGCAGCAGGTAGCTGAGCTGGGCCAGCTCGACCTGGGCCTTGCCCTCGCGGCTCTTGGCGTGCTGGGCGAAGATGTCGAGGATGAGGGCCGTGCGGTCGATGACCTTGACCTTCACGACCTCCTCCAGCTGGCGCAGCTGGCCGGGGGTCAGCTCTCCGTCGCAGATCACCGTGTCGGCGCCGGTGGAGATGACGATGTCGCGCAGCTCCACGGCCTTGCCCGAGCCGATGTAGGTGGCGGTGTCCGGACGCTGGCGTCGCTGGATGAGGCCCTCCAGGACCTCGGATCCGGCGGTCTCGGCGAGGAGCTTGAGCTCCTGCAGGGAGTTCTCCGCGTCGGTGACGGTGCCACCGGTCCAGACCCCGACCAGGACCACCCGCTCCAGGCGGAGCTGCCGGTATTCGACCTCGGTGATGTCCTGAAGCTCTGTCGACAGCCCGGCCACTCGCCGGAGTGCCTGCCGCTCTTCGAGGTCGTAGTCGCCCGTGGACTGGTCTTCGTAGGACTCGTTGTACATATAAGTCTTCTCTGTGGCTATGGTGGCGCTCCTTGGCGCTCGTGGGCTCACCGCTTCGCACAGTTCAACACGGAGACCCGGTCTATGTCTTCCCTCCGATGGTGTCACGGCGGCCATCTGGATTCACCTTGTTATCCGCCCGGGGTCGCGCCTCAGATCTTGAGGACCTGGACGTCGCCCGAGCCGGTCCTCACGAAGATCCTGCGCGGGGAGGAGTCGTCGCTGGTGACCTCCACCTTCCGCTCCCCCGACCCCGTCTGCGTGGTCACGTGGTACGCGCCCTGCGGCACGCGCACGACGCCCGTACCCGAACCGGTGCTCACGTGGACGTCGTCGGGGACGCCGGTGTAGCGCAGCTCGATGTCGCCCGACCCGGTCTCCGCGACCGCCTTCTTGCCGGCCAGGCCGTTGGCGTCGATCGTGCCCGATCCGGTCTTGGCGTCGACCTCTCCCGACAGGGTTCGCAGGGTGATGTCGCCGGAGCCGGTGTCGAGCTTGACCCGCATGCCGCGCGGCACCTCCACCTCGTAGTCGACCCCGCATCCCCAGTCGGCGTCGGGGCACTTGTAGTCCAGCGTGAGGACGTCGTCCGAGACAGGGTGCCGCGTGGTGGGCTTGTCCGCCTTCCAGTGCGACGTCTCGGTCACGCGGAGCCCTGTGCGGTCAGACCCGTTGACCACGATGGCTCCGGATCCGCTCTGCACGCGCAGGACCGCCACCTTGCCGCCGACGTCGTAGGACTTGGTCTCCTCCTTGGTGGGCGCGCCGATGTTCTGCAGGCCGCACCCGGTCAGCAGGAGGCCCGTACCGAGCACGGCTCCGGCGGCGATCACGCTTCTCACGCGACCGGGTCTCCCACGCCGGGCCGTCAGCGTCTCATGGCGTACGGCCCGGCTTGAGGAACCGGTCTCGGGGGAGGTACCGGCGGAGGGCGTCTGGTTCGTCATGGTCCAAGGTTGCTCGCCGGCCGGGCTCGCGCCCATCGGGGAACGCCCCGAGACGACCCTTGGGGATCCCTCAGGGGCACCGGACATTGACCCCTGACTCGGGAGTCGAGTAGCGTCGATTCCATAATTCAGAAGTATTTTTCCACATAGTGGAAAATGCGGTGGATGGAACACAGTGGAAAGCGATGGAAGGATGGCCATGGACGGCGTTGAGATAACCGGTCCCCTGCTGGACCGTTTCGACGAGATCCTCACGCCCGAGGCCCTGAGCTTCGTGGCCACCCTGCAGCGGGAGTTCGACGGGCGCCGGCTGGAGCTGCTCGACGCCCGCCAGGCCCGGCAGGCCGAGCTGTCCGCCGGCGGCACCCTCGACTTCCTCCCGGAGACCAAGGCCATCCGCGATGACGACTCGTGGCGGGTCGCCGAGCCCGCGCCCGGCCTGGTGGACCGCCGGGTCGAGATCACCGGCCCGGTCGACAGGAAGATGTCCATCAACGCCCTCAACTCGGGAGCCAAGGTGTGGCTCGCCGACTTCGAGGACGCCAACTCCCCGCTCTGGGAGAACGTGGTCAACGGGCAGCTCAACCTGCGTGACGCGCTCGACCGCACGATCGACTTCGAGTCGGGCGGCAAGCGGTACGCGCTGAAGCCCGACGACGAGCTCGCCACCATCGTGGTCCGCCCCCGGGGCTGGCACCTGACCGAGAAGCACCTGGTCGTCGATGGCAGGCCGGTCTCCGCCTCGATCTTCGACTTCGCGCTCTACTTCTTCCACAGCGGGCAGCGGCAGATCGACAAGGGCCGGGGGCCGTACTTCTACCTGCCGAAGATGGAGTCGCACCTGGAGGCCCGCCTCTGGAACGACGTCTTCACCCGCGCGCAGGAGCTGCTCGGCATCCCGCACGGCACGATCAGGGCCACCGTCCTCATCGAGACCTACCCGGCCGCGTTCGAGATGGAGGAGATCCTCTACGAGCTGCGCGACCACTCGGCGGGGCTCAACGCCGGCCGCTGGGACTACCTGTT
Source organism: Sphaerisporangium sp. NPDC088356 (assembly GCF_040685555.1). NCBI lineage: Bacteria > Bacillati > Actinomycetota > Actinomycetes > Streptosporangiales > Streptosporangiaceae > Sphaerisporangium > Sphaerisporangium sp. NPDC088356. Next base: position 117,085 of record NZ_JBFBIK010000005.1, on the reverse strand, counting down.
CAGCGTCATCAAGAAGTTCCGCACGCGGGGCAGGGAGTTCCTGCTCCCCGAGCGCAACGCCGTGACCATGACCGCCCCCTTCATGCGGGCCTACACCGAGCTGCTCGTGCGCAGCTGCCACCGGCGCGGCGCCCACGCGATCGGGGGCATGGCGGCGTTCATCCCCTCCCGGCGCGACCCCGAGGTGAACAAGGTCGCCCTTTCGAAGGTGCGGGCCGACAAGACGCGCGAGTCGGGCGACGGCTTCGACGGCTCGTGGGTGGCGCACCCCGACCTGGTGCCGATCTGCCAGGAGGTCTTCGACTCCGTCCTCGGCGACAGGCCGAACCAGCTCGACCGGCTCCGTGAGGACGTCTCGGTCTCGGCCGGCGACCTGCTCGCGGTCTCCAAGACGCCAGGCGACATCACCGAGGCGGGCCTGCGCAACAACGTCGACGTGGCCCTGCGCTACCTGGCCGCCTGGATGGGCGGGAGCGGCGCCGTCGGCATCCACAACCTCATGGAGGACGCGGCCACGGCAGAGATCTCGCGCTCGCAGATCTGGCAGTGGATCCACAACGACATCGAGCTGGCCGACACCGGCGCGGTGGTGACCAAGGAGCTGGTGGAGCGCATCATCTCCGAGGAGCTCGACAAGATCCGCCAGGAGCCCGGCCACGACGCGTCGCTGTACACGCAGGCCGCGCAGCTGTTCAAGGAGGTCGCGCTCGACGACGACTTCGCCGACTTCCTCACCGTCCCGGCCTACGCCCGCATGCCATGACCCCGGCCCTGGCCGAGCTGTCCGGCCACTTCGCGTCGATCCTGGGTCCCGCCGCGGTGATCACCGATCCCGTACGGCTGCGCACGTACGAGTGCGACGGGCTGACCTACCACCGCGCGACGCCGGCCATCGTGGTGCTGCCGGAGACGGCGGAGCAGGTCGCGGCGGTGGTCAGGGCATGTGACGAGACCGGCACGCCGTTCGTCGCGCGGGGCTCGGGCACCGGCCTGTCCGGCGGCGCCCTGCCGCGCACCGACGGCGTGCTGATCGTGACCTCGCGCATGCGCCGGATCCTTTCGATCGACATCGACAACCGTCGGGCCGTCGTGGAGCCGGGGGTGACCAACCTCGCGATCACCGAGGCGGCGCGCCCGTACGGCTACTACTACGCGCCCGACCCGTCCAGCCAGCAGGTCTGCTCGATCGGCGGCAACGTCGCGGAGAACTCCGGCGGGGCGCACTGCCTGAAGTACGGCTTCACGGTCAACCACGTGCTCGCGATCGAGCTGGTCACCCCGGACGGCGAGATCGTCGAGCTCGACGCCATGGATCCGGGGTACGACCTGCTCGGCGTCTTCATCGGCTCGGAGGGCACCCTCGGCATCGCCACCAAGATCACCGTACGGTTGTCGCGCGCCCCTGAGGTGGTGACCACGCTGCTGGCGGCGTTCACCGACGTCGAGTCCGGCGGGCAGGCGGTGTCGGCGATCATCGGGGCGGGCATCGTGCCCGCGGCGATCGAGATGATGGACGCGCTGGCCATCGAGGCAGCCGAGGCGGCGGTGCGGTGCGACTACCCGCCCGGGGCGGGGGCCGTGCTGATCGTGGAGCTGGACGGGCCGGGTGCGGAGGTCGCCCACCAGTTCGCGCAGGTCGACCGCATCTGCCGTGAGAGCGGGGCCTTCGAGCTTCGGGTCGCCGACGACCCGGCCGAGCGGGCGGCCATCTGGAAGGGGCGCAGGTCGGCGTTCGCCGCGGTCGGCCGCATCAGCCCCGCCTACCTGGTGCAGGACGGCGTGGTGCCGAGGACGGCCCTGCCGAGGGTCCTCGCGGGAATCGAGGAGCTGTCCGCCCGGTACGGCATCCGCGTCGCCAACGTCTTCCACGCCGGAGACGGCAACCTGCACCCTCTCGTGCTGTTCGACGACGGCGAGGAGGGTGCGGGAGAGCGCGCCGAGCTCGTTTCCAGCGAGATTCTCGACCTGTGCATCTCGCACGGCGGGTCGATCACCGGGGAACATGGGGTCGGAGTAGACAAATCCCGATATATGCCGAAGATGTTCACGTCGGAGGATCTGGACACCATGCAGCTCGTACGCTGCGCCTTCGACCCCAAGGGCCTGTCCAACCCTGGCAAGATCTTCCCCACGCCCCGGCTGTGCGGCGAGGCCCCCGGGGTGCGCAAGGGCGTGCATCCGCTGGTGGCCTCCGGAGAGGCGGAACTGTTCTGATGCCCGCTCCCCATTCCCCCGTCCCGGCCCCGCCATCGAGCAGCGTCTCCGGGAGCGTGCACCATGAGCGCCGGTGACGCCCTCGCGGCCGGCGGCGTGACGATCCGGGAGGCCGGTCCGGACGACGAGGTCGCCGGGATCGTGCCCCGCTGGGTCGCCCTGCCCGAGTCGACCGACGAGGTGGCCGCGGTGATGCGGGTCGCGGCCGAGCACGATCTCGCCGTGGTGCCGGTCGGCGGCGGCACCAAGCTGCACTGGGGCCCCGCGCCCGAGCGCTGCGACCTGCTGGTGGACACCCGCTGCCTGAACCAGGTGCTCGAACACGTGGCCGGTGACCTGGTCGTACGCGTGCAGGCCGGGGTGACGGGCGAGGCGCTCGCCGAGGCCCTCGCCGGCGCCGGGCAGCAGCTCGCCCTGGACATCCCCGTCGAGGGGGCCACCATCGGCGGCACGCTAGCCGCCGCCACCGCCGGGCCACGCCGCCTGCGGTACGGCACGGCGCGCGACCTGCTTATCGGGATCACGGTCGTGCTCGCCGACGGCACGATCGCGCGTTCGGGCGGCAAGGTCGTCAAGAACGTCGCCGGCTACGACCTCGGCAAGCTGTTCACCGGTTCCCAGGGCACGCTCGGCGTGATCGCCGAGGCCACGTTCCGGCTCCACCCGCTGCCCGCCTCCCGCGCCTGGATCACCGCGACCGTCCCGGATCTCCGGGACCTGCCCGCGATCGCCGCCATCGCGGGCTCGCAGCTCGAACCGAGCGCGCTGGAGATCGACTGGCCCGGCGTCCACGGCCCCGCGACGGTGGCGGCGCTGGTCGAAGGGGTGGCCGCCGAGGAGCGGGCGAAGGCCGCCGGCGAGCTCATGGGGCCGTCCGCGCTGATCGCCCCGGACCCTCCCGTGTGGTGGGGGCGCCTGCCCGGCGAGGAGTTCCTGCTGGAGCTGCGCGTCCCGCCCGGCGCGGCCGTACGGGCGCTGGCCGCGATCGCCCGCGCGGCCGAGGAGGCCGGGGACGTGCCCGTCCAGGTCCGGGGAGCGGTCGCCTCGGCCGTACTGCACCTCGCGCTCCCCCCGGACACCACCGCGTCGGCCGCCGAGATCTTCGTGACGGCCCTGCGTTCCCGCGTGGCGCAGGACGGCGGGAGACTGGTGGTGTGGACCGCGCCTTCGGAGGCCGCGTCACGGCTCGACCGCTGGGGGCCCGCCGGGGCGGCCACGCTGATGCGGCGGGTGAAGGAGCGCTTCGACCCCGAGGGGCGCATGTCACCCGGACGGCTCATCGGCGGCCCGCCGCCGGCCGCGAGCCACGGCGCGTGAGGAGCGAACGGCCATGGATCCCGAGCTGATCAAGGACTGCGTGCACTGCGGTTTCTGCCTGCCCGCCTGCCCCACCTACGTCCTGTGGGGCGAGGAGATGGACTCCCCCCGCGGGCGCATCCACCTGATGAAACAGCACGTCGAGGGCACCCCGCTGACCCCCGAGATGGCCGGGCACTTCGACGCCTGCCTGGGCTGCATGGCCTGCGTCACCGCGTGCCCCTCAGGCGTGCGCTATGACGTGCTGATCGAGTCGACGCGGGCCGAGGTCGAGCGCGTCCACCAGCGCCCGAAGGCCGACCGCGCCTTCCGTGCCCTGGTCTTCGGCCTGTTCCCCTACCCCCGGCGGCTGCGGGCGCTCCGCCTGCCGTTGAAGCTGGGTGAGCGGCTCACGCCACGCATGCGCCCCCTGCTCGAACGGCTGGACCCGCGTCTCGCCGCCATGGCCGAGCTGGCTCCCCCGGTCCCCCGCCGGGTACGGCTCCCGCGCCGCGTGGAGGCCCGGGGCGAGCGGCGGGCGGTCGTCGGGATGCTGACCGGATGCGTGCAGGGCGAGTTCTTCCCCAAGGTCAACGCGGCCACGGCCCGCGTGCTTGCCATGGAGGGATGCGACGTGGTCATCCCTCCGGGCCAGGGCTGCTGCGGGGCGCTTTCGGTGCACTCGGGGCGGAAGGACGAGGCCGCGCGGTTCGCCCGCCGCACGATCGAGACGTTCGAGCGGGCGGGCGTCGACACGGTGGTCGTCAACGCGGCCGGATGCGGGTCGAGCACCAAGGAGTACGCCGAGCTGCTCGCCGGCGATCCCGCCTGGGCGGCCAGGGCGCGGGCGCTGCGCTTCGTCGATTTCGCCGAGTTCCTGGCCGAGCTGGGGCCCGCGGCCGAACGCCATCCCCTGCCGATCACGGTCGCCTACCACGACGCGTGCCACCTGGCCCACGCGCAGGGCATCCGTTCCCAGCCCAGGGCGCTGCTGGCGAGCGTCCCCGGCCTGCGGCTCAGGGAGGTGCCGGACGCGTCGATGTGCTGCGGCTCGGCGGGCACCTACAACCTGTTCCAGCCCGAGGCCGCCCGCGACCTCGGCGACCGCAAGGCCGGGCAGGTGCTGAGCGTCGGAGCCGACCTGCTGGTCTCCGCCAACCCCGGGTGCACGATGCAGATCGCCTCGGCCGCGCGGAGGCGGGGGGAGGACATCCGCGTCGCCCACACCGCCGAGGTGCTGGACGCCTCCCTGCGCGGCCTCTCCCCCGACGCCCTTGGCCGCCCACCTCGCCGTGCCGGCGCCGTGGTCGCCGGGGAGCGGGCTCGATGAGCACGGTCCAGAGCGTCGACCGGGCGCTGGACGTGCTGGAGGCGCTGGCCGACCAGGGCGGGGAGGCGGGCCTTTCCGAGATCGCCGCCCGCACCGGCCTGCCGTACGGCACGATTCACCGGCTCCTGAGATCCCTGCTGGCCCGGGGGTACGTCCGGCAGGAGTCCGACCGCCGCTACGCCCTGGGCAGCGCCCTGGTGCGGCTCGGCGGAGCCGCGGAGCGCATGGTGGGCGTGTGGGCGCAGCCGTACCTCGAGAAGATGGTCGCGCTGTCGGGAGAGACGGCGAACCTCGCCGTGCTGGAGGGCGACTTCGTGGTCTACGTCGCCCAGGCGGCGTCGCCGCGGCGGCTGCGGATGTTCGCCGAGGTGGGCCGCCGGGTGCTGCCGCACAGCACGGCGGTGGGCAAGGTCCTGCTCGCCGAGCGCGCCGACGCGGCGGCCATCCTGACGCGTACGGGGCTGCCGCGCCGCACCGAGCACACGATCACCTCGATCGAGGCGATGCTGGCCGAGCTGGACAGGGTGCGGGGACAGGGCTACGCGATGGACCTCGGCGAGGAGGAGCTGGGAGTCCACTGCCTGGCCGTGCCCGTGCGCGACGGCGGCAAGGTCATCGCCGGCATGTCGATCTCGGGCCCCGTGGACCGCATCGAGGCCCTCGACCGTGACGAGCTGGCCCAGGGCATGCGCGCGATCGCCGCCGACTTCGGCACCGACGTGGCACCACCCCGATGATCAGGATGCCCGTGGCCCCCTTCGGCGTGGCCGTGGCTCCGGTGATCGGGTCCCCTTGGCCGCCTTCGGCACGGACATGGCTCCGTCCGGTGATCGCAGTGCCCGTGGCCACCTTCGGCACCGACTGCGGTGACCCATATCGCCCGCGACCTTCCAAGGGCTAACAGATGAAGGACTCGTGGGTGTGCTCGCAGATCGCGAAAGCGGCGCCCGTGGGGTCGGCCAGGACCGCCACCCGGCCGTACGGCGTCTCATACGCACCGATCAGGACCGCGCCACCCTCAGGAACGACCGATGCCACGGTGGCGTCGATGTCGACCACGGTGAAATAGGTCTTCCAGTGGGGCTGGACGCGCTCGGCCTCATACGGCATCCGCAGCCGCCCGCAGACGGGCTCACCCGCGATCTTCCACAGGACGTAGTCGTAGTCGACGCCGTCGCCGATCTGCTCCTGCTCGTAGCCGAACAGCGCCTGGTAGAACGGGTCCTCCAGCTTGACGTTCCTGGCGTAGAGCTCGTTCCAGCACATCGCCCCCGGCTCGCCGTACAGGCGCGAGCCGAGGTGGGGACCGGCCTGCCAGAGCCCGAAGGTCGCCCCTTCGGGATCGACGGCCAGGGCGAAGCTCCCGTAGTCGGCCAGCGTCATCGGCAGAATGGCGAGCTTGCCGTTGTTGGCCTCGACCTGCACGGCGGAGGCCTTGGCGTCGGAGGTGGCGAGGTAGATGCGCCAGGCCGGCTCGGTGGACTCCAGGCCGACCGCCGGGGGCGTGATCGCGGCGACCGGCTGATCGTCCACCAGGCACATCGTGTAGTGCCAGAGTTTCGGGCCTAGATCCTTGCACGTCCAGCCGAAGATCTTCTCGTAGAACCGGACGGCGGTGGGGAGATCACTGGTGGTGAGCTCCGGCCAGGATGGGGCGCCGTCGAGGTAGTACGTACGCTCCGCCATCACTGATCTCCCCAGAAATTATGCGGTTCCCTCATAACTGCATACTTCCACCATCAAGTACTCGGGACTTCGGAAGTTCGCAAGCTTGCCGATATCTGGACTTAGCGCCTCATATCGCCCTCAAAGTTGAGGGTCAGCGTGACTGCGGGGTGATGTTGAGGGAACCGTTCTGCGGCACCGGGACAACCTGAACCCTGCCGTCCTGGATGGCCTTCCACAGGATGGCGCCCTGCGGCCCGAGCACCCCCACCAGGTCCTTGATGGACTCCAGCTCGGTCTTGACCTTTGTGTTGATCTGCTGCTGGGCGAGGTTCTGCTGCTTGGCGGCCTGCTCGGCGGCGAGCGCGTCGATCAGGCTGCGCGGCGGCTCGGGCTTCTGGATCGTGAGCGCGACATCACCGCACTCGCCGGTGCCCGCGTAGTTGGGCTGGCAGAAGTAGTCGGCGCCGGCGGTCTCCTTGATGAACTGCCGGGCCAGCTGGCCGACCCGCTGCTCCCACTGCTGCTTGGCGTTCGGGTCGTTGAATAGCTTCTTCCACTCGAACTCCTGCGAGGCCGCGTCCATGGCCCGGTCGAGCGGCTGCTTGAAGTAGAAGTTGAGCATGCGGCGCCAGCCCTCGGACTCCCTGGCGTCGAAGTAGGACCCGTACTTCAGCCCGATCTTCTCGTGGAACTGGCGAAGGGTCTCGCACGAGGTGTTGAGGGTGAACGTCGCGGAGCCCGCGACCTGCATCTCGACGTTGTCCTTGGAGACGATGCTGATGGGCTTGGACTCGGAGTCCTCGGTGCCGGAGAAGTCGAAGGTGCGCTGGCCGAAGGGATAGGCGTAGGAGGTGTCGCCCGGGCCGAGGTAGGTGGCCCCGCTGGAGGGGTTGATGCACTTCACGAACTTGATCGCCTCGAACGGGCCGCCCGCGTAGTGCAGCCTGACCTCGTCGGGCGCGGTGCTGACCTTGCTGCAGCCCGTGGCGAGGAACCCGAGGCCCACGATGGCGATGACCACCAGCAGCGCCCCCCTGAGCAGAAGCCGCCTCCCACGCCCCCCACCCGATGCCGGAGTGTCCGTGCTCTTACGTGCGCTCATCATCTACGGGCCGCCCTTTACTAACTCTTTATGGTCGGCCGATCCTAGAACACCCCACCCAAGATCATCCGTCCGTGACCGAGCCCCTGTGGATAACGGCGGTGGCGGCCTCCCGCCGGGCGTGCACGCAGACATGATCCGCCGCCCGGCTGATCTGCGTGATACGGAATCCGGCAGGGACGATCTTGTAGCCCAGTCCTGTGAACGAAGACGGACTCATGTGCGGGAGATAGGCGACGACGTAGTCGATCAGTCCCTCGGATAAGAAGGGCTCGGTAAGACCCGCGCCTCCATCGATGAGAAGCGATCGCACCCCGCCCGCGTACAGCGACCGAAGCGCCGTGTCGCCGTCGCCATGGATTCGGGAAGGAATATTGATCATGCCGGCCCCATGACCGCCGAGGACGCCCTCTTCAAGGCGACCGTCGGCGTGCAGCACGGCGTCGACGCCCTCTCGGAGCTCCATGACACCGGGCATCCGATCAAGCGCGGGCGTGGGTCCGGCGACATCTGCGATATATGACCAGGTGACGGTCGGCCTGCCCGTCCTGAGGGCGGAAAGCCACGGGCCGAGCACAAGCTCGGCCTCATCTGCCAGCACACCGACCTCGACCTCGACCCCGGCATTTCGCAGGGCCGCCACGCCACCCTCGCCGCGCGAGGTCGGATCGACAAGTGCGACGACGACACGGACGATTCCCGCGTCGATGAGCAACTGCCTGCATGCCGGGGCGCGGCCCACATGGTTGCAGGGCTCCAACGTGACGATCGCCGTAGCCCCGATGGCAGTGCCACCGGCCGCGCCAAGTGCGTTGCCTTCCGCGTGGGCCTCGCCTTTCCGGTGATGGTAGCCCTCTCCGAGGATGCGGCCCTGCCCGTCCAGGACGACGCAGCCCACCGGCGGATTGGGGCTGGTCGTACCGAGGCCGTGAGCTGACAGGGCGATAGCATGCCGCATCGCCTGAATCTCGACTTGGGAGGCCATCAGACGGCGGGAACGCCGGCCAGGGCCGTACGAAGGGCGGCGACGGCGGGAAGTGTCTCATGCGCATCCAGCGACGAGCCGACCGACTTGATCATGTTGAGGATCCTGGACGAACCCGCACCCAGAGCGATCTCCAAGGCCTCCCCGGCCACGGTCGCCGCCTGCACCGGCTCCCGCTCGGCGGCGTACGCGGCGGCCATTCCGGCCAGGGCCATGGCCCGGTCGCGGCGGTACACAGGCGACAGCACGGGCAGCGCGGCCTCGTAGGCGGAGAGTGAACGGGACGACTGATCAAGCATCAGCCAGCAGCGAGCGCGCTGGATCTCGACGTACGCGGTCGAACAGAAGGAGCCATGCCCGCCTCGCGCGTCGCCATCGTCGCGGACCGACGCCGCCCACATCTGCGCTTCATCCAGCAACGCGTGACACCGCCTCTCATCACGGTCCAGCGCATGGCCTTGGGCTTCCTGCTGAAGGATGGCCGCTCTCATCGGAGCGGGAAGGACGTCGGCTTTCCGACGTGCGGCGTTGGCCAGGCCGATCACCTCTCCTACGGCGCGTTCCGCCGTCGCCTGCTGGCTTCGGCGGAACATCGTCCATGCGAGCATCAACTGATCATCGCTTTCGTGCGCCCATGCCATCGCGCGGTCGGTCCAATATCTCGCCTGGGGCAGGTCCCCCGCGTCTTCATGAAGCCACGCCGCCGACTCTGCGTACTGAGCCGCCAGCCTGAGCACGTCTAGCCGACTGCCTTCACGAGCCGACCCCAAAAGCGCCTCCAGGAGCGCTATCTGCTCGCGCACAGCGGTCAGGGTGTGGCGTGGACCGAGGAGATTGTCCCTCTTCACCAAAAGGTGCCATTGGTCGCGTAGGTGCTCTAGAAGCTCCGCGACCTGCCCGCGAGAAAGCGTCTCCAGACGCTCGATGGCCGGGCTCGGTTGTTCCGCCTGAATCGGAGTGGCTTCCCGTGATGGATCACCACCGAACAGGTCGGTTTCCGAGGTAGCGAAGACCCGGGAGTAGAGCACGCGGTAGGGATCGCGGAGGAGGTGATCACCTCTTTCCCATCCCCGGATCATCCGTATCAGCGATTCCGGTGAGGCGAGATGAGCGCGAGTGCGGGGATCAGCCGCTTCACGCAACCGCCTGGCCATCTCCTTCTGGCTCCAGCACCTCTCGCGCCGCTCCGCTCTCAGCCGCGCGGCCCACGCGGGTGGTTCATCGGCGACCATCAGCGCACCTTTCGACCGGACAAGGGGACACCCTCGGATTGTTTCCCAGTGTCCTCCCGAACCCTCTGTCCGCACATGGTTTCGGAGCGTTGTGATGGGACCCGACGCCGCGAAAGGCGGGACCCGCAGGCGCTGACACGCCGTACGGGTCCCTTGATCAGGAAGCAGGTCCTGACCATGAGCAAGGGTAGAACCGTTGGCATCCGCTCGGAGGCTGATGTGGCCCATCCGTCCCTCGCCGGGAACCGTCCGGGGCGGCACAGGATCGGCGTGCGGCCCGGACGGGTCGACCCCCGGCGCTGGGACCTGGCGAAGCGGGCCGCCGCCGCCCAGCTCGACCAGATGGAGCCCGCCTGGCACGTCATGTACGGCCTTGGCAGCCGCAGGTTCGTCGCCATGGCGATCTGGCACGCTCCCCGGCCGCTCAGGGTCGACGCCACCACCCTGGACGAGCTGCGCGAGCTGATGCGCGAGGCCGAGCTTGAGGCCATGGCGTCGCCGGCCGGTCTGGGCGCCTCATGACCGGTCCGGGCAGGCACGCCCGCGAGCCCGGCCCACCCGATGCCGAGCTGCCCGACACCAAGCTGCCCCACGCGAAACTGCCCCACGCCGAGCCGGCCGACGCTGAGCCGGCCGATCCGTACGGCTTTCCGGCAACCGCAGGGATCGGCTGTGGACGATACATTCCGGCCAGTGGTCGCCCGGCGCCGCCGCCGCTGGTCCCCGAGGAGGTCACCACGCTGGTCGAACGGCAGGTCGCCGCGCTCAACCAGACCTACCCCGCGTGGCGGATCACGCGGGTGAAGCGTGCGGACGGCACCCCCGGCGGTTGGTGGGCCACCCGGCACGCCACCCTGACGGACGACCAGCGCGCGTCGGGCCTCGTGCCGAGCATCGCTAGAGGCGACGTCGTGGCGCTGGTGATGGAACTCGCCGTGCAAGACGAGATCGCCCACCAGAACGGCTACGCGACAGGTGGAACCCGGCGGGTCACCATCGTGGAGAGCCCCTCCTAGACGCGCGGCGGGCCTGAGCCAGGGGTGGCGGGGCCCGCCGCGTCCCCCCCCCAAGCAGGACAATCCGAACGACCAAGGAACCTCCGGGAGCCGCGATCTCGTTCATCCCACGCGGTCCCCCCATGACGGGTGAGGCGCTTGACGCCCATGCAGCACCATGACCTCTCAAGGCGGCACGTGGGGGCACAAACCTTCGAGGCACCACCTGACTTACGACCGCAAGCCACGCGTCATGTCGTCTCCCGCGAACCGGATCACGACCGGTAGGGTTCCTGCGCATGACGGAGATCGCACCCTGTGCCACCAGAGCCGGACGGGCCGCCTTCGTCGTGAACGTCGAGGTCTTCCTGCATCGAGACGGCCGCTGGTTGCTCATCAGGCGCGGCGACGGGAGGACGCGATACCTGTAGCCGTCTCGTCCGACGAGGTGGCCGCTGTCGCCTGGCTCACGGTCGCTGAGGCCGAAGCCGACCCGAACTGCCCACCCTGGACCCTACGAGGCCTCCGCCACGCCGCGTCAATATAGCCCTGAAGAACCTCCCCAGGGGCTTCGCTGTTTCTGCACGGCCCTGAGCTGCGCACCCGTAGTCCAAGGCCCGGGTGGGAAGCAACCCCTTGCCCCGTCACGTGGGTGCCGGGAGGGTCCCTCATGTACTTCCGGCCCCGGGCACGATGGCAACGACGCCGAGGGTCAGGGGCGCCGGCCGAGGACTTCGCCGACTCTGCTGTGCCGCTCGACCATGACGGCGAGCCCTGTGTCGATGTAGCGGAGGCTTTCCAGAATCGCTTCATGGTCTGCCACCAGATGACGATGGTGGATCGGGCAATGATGTGCGATCTTGTTGCGGAAGACGCGGAGGAAGTCGAACCTGCGATGGAGGTCACGGCGGCGACCGCGGTAGCCAGGGAAGGCCCGGTACAGCGCTGGACGCCATAGTCGCTGGTCGTAGTTGTTGCCGGGACCGAGCAGGGACACGTAGAAGCCGAAGGGCAGTTCGTCGGTGATCTGCTGCGGGTCTGCGGGAAGCCCTGAGCGCCGGAGTTGATCCGTCGCCTCCGCGATCTTCCGGCGGGCACCGTAGTGCAGATCCGCCTGCGGGCTGGCCCACCAGTCCCGCTGCCCGAACAGCGTGACGAGTTCCTTGGTCATGACGCTGCGCATCGAGACCTCCAGGTACTGCAACGGCCCGTAGAAGGCTTCGGAGATCTCGGTGTTCCAGCAATGCAGACGCAGCGCCGCGACCGGGTCGCCGGCGCATCGAAGCTCGTACTCGGCCAGGCGTGACGGTGAGAGGAAGTCGCGCAGCCGCCTGGCTTCGGCTTCCCGCATCCTGACCGCCTTCCGATGTGCCGTGGTACGCTCGCGTCATAAGCCCCGGTGATGCCTCTGCTCAGCACGCAGCCGGGGCACAGCCTTTTCTTGGCGTTGTCCGATCTCACCATGCGCTTGACCGGTCGCGTGGGCCGATCCAGATATGCGCCTGCTCAGGTTGATGCCGGTCGCCGCGGGCGGGGCCATGCCTTCACATCCACGGGCGCGCCGACGCCGTCTGGCCCCTGCGGCCTCGGCAGGTCGGATCGAGTCCGGACCACCATCGTCACGACCCTGGACAACAGGTCCCATCGTGTCGAGCGTTATTGATCGTACTGAGAGGACGCTCAGTCGTTCTTGATCGTGGCTGCGGGGTGGTCGGCCGAGCAGTGGATCTCGATTTCGGTCCGGGCGTCGCCGTTCTCGAACCTCACGCGTACCTTGTCGCGGGGGCCCCGCTCCGCGTCCTTCACCTCGTACCCCTGGGCCGGGGTCCAGGACCGCAGTGTCACCAGGCCGCCCGCGCACCGGGCCACCACGGCCCCGCCTCGCGCCGAGAACACCCTGGTCTGGCCAGCGGCGCTGGCGGGCGGGGTCGCGACCGGTGGGGCCGAAGGGGATGCGGAAGGGCTCGCGGCGGCCGATCCCGTACCTGAGGGCGACGCCGTCCGTGCTCCAGAGCCGTCCCCAGAGTCATCCACTGGGCCGTCCCCCGAGGCGGACGGCGCGCCGTTGCCCGCGGCGAGTGGCGACGGTGAGGCGTCGAGGGAGCGGCGGATCTCGGCGGGGGAGAGGGCGCGGGAGGCGGAGCCGGTGATCGACTCGCCGAGGAAGGCGGTCACCACGATGCCGGCGCCGGTGGCCACTAGCCCGACGACCAGCCATCCGGTCAGGACGAGTAGCAGGCTCCGGTTCATGCCCCCGATCCTCCCTGGCCGTCTCCTAAGACCGGGTTAAGCGCACCATAACGGACTTATGCCAATGGCCCCGGAGCCGTTAGCGTAACCGCCCATGGCCAATGTCCTGCTCGTCGAGGATGACGCGACGATCCGTACCGCCCTCATGCGAGGGCTGCGTGAGCGCGGTCACGCCGTGTCCTCCGCCCCGACCGCGCTCGACGGCCTGCGGCAGGCCGTCTCGGAACGTCCCGACCTCGTCGTGCTGGACCTCGGCCTGCCCGACCTGGACGGTACCGAGATGCTGCGGATGCTCAGGGCCGTCAGCCGCGTACCGGTGATCGTGGCGACCGCGCGGGACGGCGACACCGAGATGGTCCGCCTGCTGGACGCGGGGGCCGACGACTACGTGGTCAAGCCCTTCAGCGCCGCCCAGCTGGACGCCCGCGTCCGCGCCGTGCTGCGCCGCACCGCCGACAGCCGTACGGACACCTCGGTGACCGTGGGAGGCCTGCGGCTGGACCCCCGCAGCCGCGAGGCGGTCCTGGACGGCACCCCGCTGGACCTCACGCCACGCGAGTTCGACCTGCTGCACTTCCTGGCCACCCGTTCCGGCGAGGTGGTCACCAAGCGCGAGCTGCTCACCGAGGTCTGGCAGGTGCCGTACGGCGGGGCCGACAAGACCGTGGACGTCCACCTGTCATGGCTGCGCCGCAAGCTGGGCGAGACCGCGCAGGAGCCCCGCTACCTGCAGACCGTGCGCGGCGTCGGCGTCAAGCTGGTCAACCCGTCATGAGGCGATGGCTCGCGCCGCTCACGGCGACCACCACCTCACCGATGCCGGTCGATCCGTCATGAGGCGATGGCTCGCGTTGCTCGTGGCGGCCACCACGTCTCTGGTGCTAATCGCCCTGCTCGTCCCGCTCGGCCTGCTGGTACGCGCGCTGGCCGAGAGCAGCGCGGTCACGCAGGCGAGCTCCGAGGCGCAGTCCGTCGCGGCGTCGGTGGGCACGGCGGATCCCGACGGCCTCGCGCTGACCGCCGAGCGCACCTCGGCGTCGAGCGGCCACGCCATCACCGTGTTCCTCCCCGGCGGCCCCGTCGTCGGCTCCCCCGTACCGCGGTCGCCGGCCGTGGAGCTGGCCGCGCGCGGGCAGAGCCTGACGGCGCAGACCCCCTCGGGCCTTGAGGTCCTCGCCGCCGTGCAGGGCCTGCCCGGCGGTACGGCCGTGGTCCGCGTCGCCCTCAGCGAGGAGGACCTCCGCCACGGGGTCAGTGAAGTGTGGTTCGGCATGCTCGTCCTCGGGCTCGCCCTGATCGGTGTCGGCATCTTCGTCGCCGACCGCCTGGCGCTCGCCCTGACCCGGCCCATGACCGGGCTCGCCCGCGTGTCCCACCGGCTCGCCGCCGGAGACCTGGCCGCCCGGACCACGCCTGGCGGCCCCGTGGAGGTGCGGGACGTGGGGCTCGCGCTCAACCACCTGGCCGGACGGATCAGCGACCTGCTGGCCGAGGAGCGGGAGACGGCCGCCGACATCTCCCACCGGCTCCGCACGCCGCTGACCGGGTTGCGGCTGGAGGCCGAGTCGCTGGCCGACCAGGAGGAGGCCGCTCGGCTCGGGAGCCGCGTCGACGCGCTGGAACGCGCCGTGAGCTCGGTGATCACGGACGTACGCCGGCGGTCGCAGGAGCACGCGAGCTGCGACGCGGTGGCGGTCGTGGCCGAGCGGGTCACCTTCTGGTCGGTGCTGGCCGAGGACCAGGGCCGGCCGGTGGAGCTGGACCTTCCCCAGGGGCCGCTCCCCGTGGCCGTGAGCGCGGCCGAGCTGTCAGCCTGCGTCGACGCGCTGCTCGGCAACGTGTTCGCCCACACCCCCGAGGGTGCCTCCTTCACCGTACGGCTGGCGCCCGCCGCGTCCGGGGGTGTACGTCCGGCGACACCCCCAGGCGACGTACGAGCAGCGCCCGCCGCGTCCGGGGGGGTACGGATCGAGATCGCCGACTCGGGGCCGGGCTTCGGGCTCCGGCCGGAGGCGGCGAACCCCCTCGAACGGGGGCTCAGCGGCGCGGGGTCCACCGGGCTCGGCCTGGACATCGCCCGGCGGACGGCCGAGGCTTCAGGTGGTTCCCTGTCGCTCGGCACCGCGCCGGGCGGGGGCGCCATGGTCATTCTCACCTTAGGGACGCCTTAACTTTGCCGAAGCGCGGGCTTAGGGCTTCCCCGGCGAATGTGGGGACATGACGAACACACGAAGCATCGGCAAGGCGGCCAGGCTCACCATCGCGGGCGTCGGAGCGATCGCCGTCCTCACCACCGGAGCCGTGGCGGCCTCGGCCGCGACCGCGCTCTCCACCCCCGCCGCCGCGACGTCGACGACCGCGTCGCCGGCGACTGTGACCACCGGGACGGTCACCTCGGCCACCGCGGGGGTCACCTACCGGCAGGCGATCAGGATCGCCAAGAAGCGGGTCCCGGGCGCCCGGGTCACCGAGGTCGAGCGCGAGTGGGAGCACGGCTACCGCGTCTGGAAGGTGGAGCTGAAGAAGCACCACGCCGAGTACCGCGTCTACATCTCCGTGAAGACCGGCAAGATCACCAAGTTCCGCCAGAAGCACGACGACTAGCAGGACTCGCCGTGCCGTGGAGGGCAGAGGGGGCTCTCCACGGCACGGCTCGCACCGTCACAACCGCACCATGACCACTCGTACTGCCACCGCTCGTGGATGTCACCGCTCGCAGGTGTCACCGCTCGCAGGTGCCACGGCTCCCACTCCCGGCGGGTGTCGTCAGGCGCACTGGGCGAGCATGGCGTCCTTGTCGGGGGCGGTGACCGGGAGTTCGTACTTCAGCGCGACCTGTGCGAAGCGCACGGCGTAGGAGCAGCGGATGACCTTGGACGGGGGAAGCCAGGTCGCCGGCCCCGAGTCGCCCTTGGAGGAGTTGGCCGAGCCGTCGACGGGCATGAGGTTCAGCGGGTCGTTGGCGATCTGGACCCGCTTGGCCTTGCTCCACCGCGACGCGCCCATCTGCCAGTCGTAGGACAGCGGCATGACATGGTCGATCTGGACGTCGGAGGCGTTCTGCTTGGTCCAGTCGATGGTCTTGTCGGTGTAGGGGTCGTGGAGCGTCATCGAGATGAGGACGCATTTCGAGCCCGACCGGTACTTCAGGGCGTCACCGTCGCGTGCCAGGACGTCGTTCCTGGTGTCGCAGCCGTTGTGCGCGAACGGGATGTCGTCGGCGTTGTCCGCCCACGCGTACCCGAACTCGTCCCGGTCGTAGCCGGTCTTGGGGCCACGCCCCTTGGTCGGCACCTTCTCGATCAGCTTGACCGCCGCGGCACGGTCCTTGGCGGACTTGATCGCGGCGAGGCCTCGCTCGGTGCCCTTGGGATTGTCCAGGGGGACGACACCGGTGGAGTCGCCGCCTCCACCGCCGTCCCCGGATCCCATGTCACCGCCGCCGCCACCGGCGCCGTTGGCGTCGATGGGACCACACCCCGCCAGCATGACGGCCGCCGCTACTCCGGCCACGATCGCGCGAGATCCACGCAGGCGCACTGCCACCCCCAGGTAAAGAAAAAGTAATACCTAGGTATAGCAACTACCCCCGAAAGCCGCGATTACGGCAGATCCCAGGAGAAAGCGGCCTAGCCCAGGTAGATCGGACGAGTCCTCGGGGGGAGGCATGCGGACAGCGGTCATGACCGGCGAAACAACCGGCCGGACCCGCGAGAAACAGACATCCCATCGCGATCAGGGCGACGGCCTCGCGGGCCCAAGGAGGAAAGCCAGGCCCGTCAGACCCGGCCGTAGGCGTCGTCGAGGCGCTCGATGTCGTCCTCGTCGAAGTGGCCGAAGGCGACCTCGAGGACGCGCGTCGCCGGGCCGGAGGAACCGAGCCGGTGGGTCTGCCCCGCGTGGATCAGCACCCGGTCGCCCACCGACGGCTCGATGCGCTCCCCGTCGATCTCGAAGACCGCGCCGGGGTCGAGCGCCACCCACAGCTCGTCACGGTGCTTGTGCCGCTGGAGGCTGAGCCGTTGCCCGGGCGCGACCTGGATGATCTTGACGGTGGACGTCTCGTTGTGGGTGTACCGCTCGAAGCCACCCCACGGACGCTCGTCTCTGACCACTGCGGCAAGCCGGTCGATCTCCAGCACGCTGCCCTCCAAACACCGGGTAAATGTGGGTGCGACTCTTCCACAAACGGATGAAGCATGTGTGACCTGCACGAAACCACCCCGCCACAACCGTGAAACACCCGGGCGACCCATGGCCGGGCGGCGAACGCCGGGATCATGTTGCCAGGAAGCCGCCGTCCACGGGCAGGACCACGCCGGTGACATACGAGCCGGCGTCCGAGGCGAGGAAGATGGCGGCGGCCACCAGCTCGGCCGGGTCACCCGCCCGGCCCATCAGCACGCGCCGCTCCAGCTGCCGGTCGAGGTAGCCGGGAAGGTAGGTGGCGGTCATCTCGGACTCGAAGAACCCCGGCTCCAGGCAGTTCACCCGGATGCCGCGCCGCCCGGTCCACTGCTGGGCCAGATCTCTGGTCAGACCGGCCACGGCCGCCTTCGACGCGCTGTACGCCGCCTGCGGCAGCCCGGCCGTGGTCTCGCCGAGCACGCTCCCGACGTTGACGATCGACGACCCGGGACGCATGACCTTGGCGCAGGCCTGGGCCATCCAGTACGAGCCGTGCAGGTTGACGTCGACGACCTGGCGGAACTCCTCGGGGGTCTCCCGCAGCGCGGGCACCGCCGTGCCGACCCCGGCGTT
This sequence comes from Sphaerisporangium sp. NPDC088356, assembly GCF_040685555.1. NCBI lineage: Bacteria > Bacillati > Actinomycetota > Actinomycetes > Streptosporangiales > Streptosporangiaceae > Sphaerisporangium > Sphaerisporangium sp. NPDC088356. The sequence continues at coordinate 99,252 of NZ_JBFBIK010000005.1, read as the reverse complement.
GTTGACCAGGATGTCGACGCCTCCGAACTCGGCCACCGCGGCGTCCACGAGGGCCTGGCAGTCGCCTGGGCGGGTGACGTCGGTGACCACCGCGACGCAACGGCGCCCGGTCTCCTCGACCAGACGCCGCGTCTCCTCCAGCCGGTTCTCGCGACGGGCGCCGATCGCGATGTCGGCGCCCGCCTCGGCCAGGCCGCGGGCGAAGGCCACGCCCAGCCCCGAGGACGCCCCGGTGACGATGGCGACCTTGCCGTCGAGCCTGAACCGCTCAAGCACCATGGCTCCCGAGGACACCGGATCCTAGAGGCCGTACTCCTTGGTGATGCGCTCGTGCCGCTCCACCTCGATGCCGGCGCTGCGCGCCAGGTCGAGCCAGGCCAGCGGGTGGCTCCACCGCTCGGTCGCGTCGTCGAGCAGGGCGTCGACCTCGACCGGCTCGACCCCCGGCGGCACGGCGATCCAGCCGTAGACGCCCTGGAGCCGCTCGCCGGTGGTGGGGTGGGAGACCGAGTAGTTCTCGTCGCTGTAGACCCACATGGGCCAGCCGCGCTCGGCCATCACCTCGTTGAACTCGGTCCAGTCTTCCTCGCTGGGAGCCGCGCCGTCGAAGAACCAGCTGGTGTAACCGCCCGGGCGCAGCAGTGCCACACCGGCGAACGGGATGACGTAGCTCTCCTGCTCCTCGGCGCCCTCGGGCACCGGCTCCAGCGGGCGGGGGTCGATGACGACGATGTCACCGGCGTTGTAGTCCATGCCGCGGGGCTGGGGGATGAGCAGCCGGGCGGTGGCGGGACCGGTGCGCACGGCGAGGACCTCGCGCTGGCTGCCGTCGGAGACCGGCAGCACGACCCGGACGAGGTGCCACTCCTCCTCGATGGGGCCTTCTGTGGTGTCGAGCTGCATGCCGAGCTTGGTGGCGCCCTCGCGGACGAGCGGCCAGTCCTCGGAGGCGGTGGCCATGACGATCATGCGCCAGATGTCCTCCTCCTCGCCCTGGCCCGACTCGACCAGGTCGCGCAGGATGGCCGCGCCCTTGGCGTTGTCGCCGAGCTGCTGGGCGGCGCCCGCGAGCAGGCGCCGGGCCTCCAGCGCGACGATGCCCTGGGCGCCGGCGGCGAGCGACTGCTCGGCCTCGGAGGTGGTCTCGGCCCACCGCTCGCGTGCGCGGTGCAGCCTGGCCAGCGCGAGGTGCGAGGTCGGCGCGGGCAGCATGGCCGCGAACCGCTCCACCCGCTCGTCCTGGCCCGCTTCGACCAGCACGCCGGTGAGGTAGGCGATGTCCTCCTCCTCGGCAGTGGCCGGGTCGGCGTCATCGACGATCGTCTTCCACAGGATGTCGGCGCCCAGCGGCGCGTACCCGAGGAAGCCCAGCGTCGTGGTGTGGCGGCGCGTGGCCTCGATGTCGGTGCCCGACAGCGGCCAGAGCCAGCCCACCCAGCGCTCGGGGTCGGCGTTGTGGCCGTCGGCGGCGTCGAAGTAGGCGACGAGCTCGTCCTGCGGGCCGGGAGCCGGGGGCGGCGTGGCAGCGTCGGCGGCGCCGCGCAGCGCGGTCACCCGCTCGGACAGCCCCTCGGACGTGCGCAGCTCGCCCAGCCAGGACTCGGCGAGGTCGGCCAGCGCGCGGGCCTGCCACACGCCCTGCCGCGCCACGGCGAGCTCACCGGCGATGAGGGCCAGCTCGACCCGCCCGCGGTTGACGCCCATGGTCTCGAAGTAGGCCATCCACTGGCGAAGGACCCGGCCGAGCTGCCAGGTGTTGCTGATGACGTCGCCGAGCTGCCGCACGGCGCGCGCCCACTCGACCCAGTCGCGAGGGTGGTCGCCGACGATGTCGAGGTCGGGGAGCGCCTCCAGCCCCTGGGCAGGACGCCCCGCCGTGGCGAGCACCAGTGCGCGCAGCACCCCCTCACGGTGCTCCTTGGCGACCGGGTCGTCCGCCGGGAACTCCTTGGCGGAGTCGAGCTCGGTGAGCGCCTCCTGCGTGCGGCCGGCGGCGAGCAGCGCCCGCACGCCCGCGGCGGCCAGCTCCCAGCTGACCTGCCCCTCGGCGCCCCTGCGGCCCGCGACCGCGGACTCGTAGTAGGTGACGGCCTGCTCGGCCTCGCCCGCGTCGGACAGCGCCGCGACGTACTGCGTGACGAGCCCGCAGAAGGCCGGCGAGCCGGGCTGCACGGCCTCGAGCGCGGCGCCGAGAGCGGCGAGGCGCTCGGCGGCGTACCCGGGGCCGTCGATGTTGGCCTGGCAGACGGTCAGCGCCTCCACGGCGGCGGCGGCGGAGGGGCACTCCTTGGTGTCCTCGCGCCGGGCGAACTCAAGCAGGGCCTCGGCGTCGCCGAGCGCCACCGTGCCCTGCGCGCGGTCGCCGATGCGGCTGACCAGATGCCAGTGCCGGGCGAAGAGCTCAAGCCACGGCAGCTCCAGCGCCTCGGCCTGCTGGGCGACCGCCGGCGCCATCACGTCCAGCTGGGCATACCGGCCCTCGAAAGCCTGCGCCGGCAGGTCACCCAGCGCGATGGCCAGACCGGTGTTCCCCGCTTCGTGCAGTTGCCGTTGGGTGTCTGCGACCCAGGCCCAGATGTCCACGTCCATGGCACGCCAGTCTGCCAGTTCACAGAGCATGCCCCAAACATGCGGGCGGTGCGGTGAACAAGCGGGCGACCGGAAGCACCCGTCAGTTGAGCGCGATGGCGGGGAGGTCTCCGGAGGCGACGAGGACCGCCGGGCCGGTCAGATGGCTCGTGCGCCCGTCGAGGGTGACCGAGAGGATGCCTCCGGGCACCTCGACGGTCCAGGTGCCCGTGGACTCTCCCGCGAAATGCGCCGCCGCCACCGCCGCCGCCGCCGTGCCCGTGCCGCAGGACCGGGTCTCGCCGCAACCGCGCTCGTACACGCGCATCACGACCCGGCGCTCCCCCACGAGGTTGAGCAGCTCGATGTTGACGCCGTGGGGGAACACGGCGGGGTCGAAGCCGGGCTGCGCGGTCAGGTCGAGCTGGGTCACCGGGTCGCCGGTCACGCAGGCCAGGTGGGGGTTGCCCATGTCGACGACGAGCCCGGCGTACTCGGCGGCGCCGACGGTGGCGAGGCTCTCGCCGAGGACCTCCGGAGCGCCCATGTCGACGGTGACGTCCCCGGTGCGCGCCAGCCGCACGCGGCGGACTCCGGCGCGGGTGACGACGTCGAACTCTCCAGGGTCGGCCAGCCCGGCGTCCACGAGATAGCGGGCGAAGACCCGCAGGCCGTTGCCGCACATCTCGGCCACGCCGCCGTCGGCGTTGCGGTAGTCCATGAACCAGTCGGCGGCGTGCGCACGGCCGGCCTCGCGGGCGCGGCCGGCGATCTCGGTGGCCTCGGCGCTCAGCTCGGCGGGCACGACGTGCAGCACCCCGTCGGCCCCGATGCCGGAGCGGCGGTCGCACAGCGCCGTCACCAGCGACGCGGGCAGATCGAGGCTCCCGTCATGGTCGGGAAGGATGACGAAGTCGTTCTCTGTGCCGTGGCCCTTTAGGAAACGCATGTCACCGAATCTTACCCGCGACCAGCGCCAAGGCCTGTTCGAGCAGGTCGGGGGCGTCGAAGGACAGCCACCTCACCCTGGGGTCGCGCCGGAACCACGACTCCTGGCGCCGGGCGAACCGGCGGGTCGCCCTGACGGTCTCCTCCCGGGCCTGGTGCTCGGTCCACTCCCCCGCGAGGAAGCGCAGCACCTGGGCGTAGCCGAGCGCCCTGCCCGCCGTGCGGCCGCTCGCGAGCCCGCGACCGGCGAGGACCCTCACCTCCTCGACGAACCCGGCCTCCCACATGCGGTCGACCCGGATGGCGATGCGCTCGTCGAGCAGGGGCCTCGGCACCTGGACGCCGATCTGCACGCTGTCGTAGACGGCGTCGTAGGACGGCATCGTGGCCGAGAACGGCCGCCCGGAGAGCTCGATCACCTCCAGGGCACGCACGATGCGGCGGCCGTTGCTCGCCAGAACGGCCTCTGCCGCCACCGGATCGAGCTCCTTGAGGCGCTGGTGGAGCGCCTCGGGACCGGCGGTGTCCAGCTCGGCCTCCAGCCTGGCCCGGATCGCCGGGTCCGTCCCGGGGAACTCCAGGTTGTCCAGGGCCGCGCGGATGTAGAGGCCGGAACCGCCCACCAGGATCGGCACCGCTCCCCTGGCGCGCATGTCGTCGATCAGGGGGCGGGCCATCCGCTGGTACTCGGCCACGCTCGCCGTCTCGGTCATGTCCCAGACGTCCAGCAGGTGGTGGGGGACGCCACGGCGCTCGGCGGGCGAGAGCTTGGCCGTGCCGATGTCCATGCCCCGGTAGAGCTGCATGGAGTCGGCGTTGACGGCCTCGCCTCCGAGGCGGAGCGCGAGGTCCACGGCGAGATCTGACTTGCCCGCGGCGGTCGGCCCGACGACGGCGACGACCGGCGGCCGGCCGTCGGTGCGCTCCACTACAGCTCCCAGTCGAGGGTCGGCGGCAGGTAGCCCTCAAGGGTGAGCAGCCAGCGCTTGGAGTCGACCCCGTCGCCGCCGCTGAACCCGCCGAGCCCGTTCCCCGCGACGACGCGATGGCACGGGACGATGATCGGAACGGGGTTGCTGCCCATGATCGACCCGATGGCACGGGCGGGGACGCCTGAGCCGCTGCTCTCGGCCAGCTCGCCGTAGGTCGTCACCCTGCCGTACGGGATCTTCTCGTACAGCGTGCCGAGCACCCGCCGTTGCAGCGTGGACGCCAGGCGCCAGTCGACCGGCACCGTGAACTCGCGCAGCTCGCCGGCGAAGTAGGCGGCCAGCTCATCCCGGGCGTGAGCCGTACGGGCGGGATCGTCCACGCCGGGCACGCCGAGACGGCCGAGCAGCTTTCGCCGGGCGGCGTCGCCGTCCCGGAATCCCGTGGCCACCACCCCATCCGGGGTGACGGCCGCCAGCACGTCGCCGAGCGGTGTCGGCACGCTGCCGAAGGCGACGTCTACCATCCGATCATGTCCATCCGCGCGCTAGTCGTCGGTGCGGCGAGCGCCGCACCCGTCCTCCCACCGTAACCACAGCCGGGCGTGCTCCCATCCCGATCCCCCAAGGCCGTCCGCTCACGGCTGGGAGCGCGGGCCGCGCGGGGTCCACCGGGCCACGAGGTAGCCGACGCCGTAGGGGGCGTCGTCGTAGAGCAGCTCACCGCGGAAGCCGCTCCCGCCCTCCGAATCCGCTCCGGCCGCGCCCGCGAGAACCTGGAAGGCCGCCCGGCCCGCCACCCACAGCTCCGCGGCCTCCCCGGGGTCGAGGGCTGCAAGCGACGGCACGTCCGCGCCGCCGAGCGCCCGCGCGAGCGCCTCGTTGTACGGAAGGGCTCCGGGCTCGAAGTAGCCGGGCGAGCGCACCGTGAGCCTGGCGGAGCCGTCGCCCATGACCAGCAGCGCGACCCGCCGCCCTCGATCCGCCAGCGCCACGCCGAGCCGCCGGCACGCCTCGGCCGGGGCGTCGGAGGCGATCGCCTCGTACCCGGAAACCGGCCCGGACCCGGCGAGATCAAGGAGCAGGCGGCCGATGGTCAGGGAGAGCGGGAGTACCGGGCCGCCCGAGCCCACGCGGACGCCGGCGCCCCACGGGGCGAGGCTCCCGCCGGCGCCGGGCTCGTACGAGCGTGTGGTGCCCGCGTCGCCGACCACGATCAGCGTGTCCGGCCGGGACGCGGCCAGCGACCGGATCGCGGACGCGCAGGCGTCGCGAAGGTCGTCGAGCTCCGGTGCCGCCGCTCCCGCGATCTCGGGGACGATCAGCGGAGGATGCGGGCAGACGGCCGCGGCGACGAGCACAAGATCAGGCTAACCCCACCCGCCCGCCACCCGGACCAGGCCGCCCTCCCCGAGGGGAGGGCGGCCTGTCGGCAGAATCGTCCGGATCAGTCGGAACCGAAGTCCTGGGTCCACCAGGGGCCGCCGCTACCGAAGTGGACGCCGACACCGATGGCCTTGAGCTTGCAGTTCATGATGTTCGCGCGGTGCCCGGGGCTGTTCAGCCAGCCCTTCACGACCGCGTCCGGGGTGGCCTGGCCGCGTGCGATGTTCTCGGCGAACATCGACGAGTTGTAGCCGGCGGCCTTGATCCGGTCCCACGGGGAACGGCCGTCGGCCGAGGTGTGGTCGAAGTACCCCTTGGCCGCCATGTCGTCGGAGTGGCCGCGAGCGGCCTTGCGTAGGCGCTCGTCGATGCGCAGCGGGCCGCAGCCCTGCTCCTGCCTGGCGACGTTGGTCAGGCGCGCCACCTCGTCCTCGGCGGCGACGACGGTCGACGCCTTGCCGGTCGAGGAGGGGCTCGGCGCCGGCTTCGACGGTTTGGGCGTCGGCTTGGCGCTCGGCTTCGCCGTCGGCGTGGCCGACGGCTTGGCGCTCGGCGTGGCCGACGGCTTCGTGCTCGGCGTGGCCGACGGCTTCGTGCTCGGCTTCGCCGTGGGCGTCGCCGACGGCTTGGCCGTGGGCGTGTACGACGGCATGGTGATCGGGCCGAGGTCCTTGAAGAAGTCGGGGCCGAGGCCGGAGAACCTGCCCGGCTGCTGGGGGTACGGCTCGACGTAGCCGGCCGGGCCGTCGGGACCCACGCCCTGGCCCTCGGTGCCGGTGGTGTCCGTTGCGGTGTTCTTCTTGTTCTTCGCGCTCTGGTCGTTGGTGATGGGCGCCGCGGTCTGCCCGACCGGGGAGCCGGGGTCATCGGCCTGCTGACCAGAGGAGCCTGAAGAACCGGAGGACCCGGTCGATCCGCCGGACCCGTGGGAGCCCGGCGAACCCGCGCTCCCGCCGGAGGCGTCGTTGGGGTCGGAGGAGACGTCGCCCGGGTCGGACGCGGCGTCCTCCGCCGCCTGGTTTGAGCTCGTCCCGTTCTCGGACGACTGCCGGCTCACGTTGCCGGCATCGCTGGTGGAGGCGGTGCGGTTCGTGAGGGTGATGACCCCTCCGGCGGTGACGGCTGCCGCCAGCACGGCGGCGGCCGTGCTGATCACGAGGGTCCGTTTGCGCGAGCCCGAGGGGGAGGGCGGCTCGGATGCGAGGTATTCGGTGGGGAGATGAGAGCTGGACTCGTCGTAGCGGCCCGGCGACGGACGGTCGTGCCGATCCATATTAGGTGACTCCTGCGGCCTATCGGGGGGAAAGCGCTCCGGCTTCCGCGGGCGGTGGTCACACTAGCCCCATAGAACGAATTACCGCACCTCAATCACGGAAGAATCACGACTTGTCATCACTTGGACCGATCTCAATTCGAACAGTGGCCACCGTCAGCGGCGTGACCGCGGTCTTCGCCATCGTGGGGCTGGGGATCACCCTTGGTACCGCTCCAACGACACCCGGATCGACGCCGTCCACGACGGATCCGGCGTCCGCGATCTCGCCTCCCACCGGCCCGTCGGCCGCCCGCCCTGCGGCCGTGCCCGGCCCCGGAGCAAGCCAAGTATTCGAACACACAAAAAATTCGACTCTTGCCACTATTTCCGGGCGAATCGGATCACCCGAGCGCCTGTGGACGGGGCTCGTCCCCGCTCCCCCGGGCGGCGGCTCCCCCGGCGAGCGGTCGGAGGCGCCCGACGGCTCGTACGCGGCGAGCGCGCCGTCCAAGGCCGCGCGGAAAGGACGCGAGGCCGGACTGGGAGGCCACGAGGCCGGGTGGGGTGACGCCTACGGGCGCGGCCGGTCACCGGGCGAGACCGGCGGGAACCGGCCGATCGCCCCTCCGGCCCCTGACCGGCGGGAAGGCCCCCCGGCCGGGATGGAAACGCCGCCGGACCGGCCGGAGCCGCCCGCGACGACCCCCGAGCCCCGTCCCCGCCGGTCACCGCCCCAGCCCCAGCCGCCCCAGCCGCCACGGCCGTCCGAGTCGCCGCGGCGGACCGAGGCCGAACGGCCGCGCCAGGTGCCGAACCCCTGCGCGACGTTCACGGACTTCCGCCGCGACTACTGCGACCGGTTGCTCAGCGGGCACACCGGTACGAAGTGAACCGGCGAGCCCCTGCGGCCGTACACCCAGGCGGACAGGCAGGACCGGCATGACGTGGCCGGGGAAGGCCGGAGGAGCGGACGTGGATCAGGAACGCCGGAGGGCCGGCATGCCGAGCGACACCGCGCCCGGCTTGCCGGAGGCCGCGCTCGTCCCGGTGCCGCAGGCGGCGCTCTCCCGAGCCTCCCACGCGTCACCCGCGCGGGTGCGGCGCAGCGCCAGAGCGGGGCCGTCGGCGACGAGATGGTGCGGAGCGGCGTAGGTGACCTCGACGGTCACCATGTCGCCCGACCTCGGCACGTCACCACCAGGGAGGTCATCGCGCAGTGCCGGAACGAAATGGACCAGGCGGTTGTCGGGGGCGCGGCCGGACATGCGATGGGTCGCCCCGTCCTTGCGCCCTTCACCCTCGGCGACCAGGACTTCGAGCCTGCGGCCCACCTGTGCCTTGTTCTCGGCCCAGGAGATGCCGGTCTGCAGGTCGACCAGGCGCTCGTAACGCTCCTGGACGACCTCCTTGGGCACCTGGTCGTCCATGGTCGCGGCCGGGGTGCCCGGACGGATGGAGTACTGGAAGGTGAAGGCGTTGGCGAAGCGGGACTCCCGGACGACGTCGAGCGTGGCCTGGAAGTCCTCCTCGGTCTCGCCGGGGAAGCCGACGATGATGTCGGTGGAGATGGCGGCGTCGGGCATGGCGGCGCGCACCCGCTCGATGATGCCGAGGTAGCGCTCGGCCCGGTAGGAGCGGCGCATGGCCTTCAGCACACGGTCGGAGCCCGACTGCAGGGGCATGTGAAGCTGGTGCATGACGTTCGGCGTCTCGGCCATGGCGGCGATGACGTCGTCGGTGAAGGCCGCCGGGTGCGGCGAGGTGAAGCGCACCCGCTCAAGCCCGGAGATATCGCCACAGGCGCGCAGCAGCTTGCCGAACGCCAACCGGTCGCCGAACTCCACGCCGTAGGTGTTGACGTTCTGCCCGAGGAGCGTGACCTCAAGGACGCCGAGGTCGACCAGCGAGCGGACCTCGCTCAGCACGTCGCCGGGACGGCGGTCCTTCTCCTTGCCGCGCAGCGCCGGGACGATGCAGAACGTGCAGGTGTTGTTGCACCCGACCGAGACCGACACCCACGCCGCGTACGGCGACTCGCGCTTGGTCGGCAGCGTGCTCGGGAAGACCTCCAGCGACTCCTTGATCTCGACCTGGGCCTCCTGCGCGATGCGCGCGCGCTCAAGGAGGACGGGGAGCGAGCCGATGTTGTGCGTGCCGAAGACCACGTCGACCCAGGGGGCCTTGCGGACGATCTCGCCCTGGTCCTTCTGCGCGAGGCAGCCGCCCACGGCGATCTGCATGCCGGGGTTGCTCATCTTCGCCGGGCGCAGGTGGCCGAGGTTGCCGTACAACCTGTTGTCGGCGTTCTCCCTGACGGCACAGGTGTTGAACACGACCACGTCGGCCGTGTCGCCGTCGTCCGCCCGGACGTACCCAGCGCCTTCCAGCAGGCCCGAGAGCCGCTCGGAATCGTGGACGTTCATCTGGCACCCGTACGTGCGGACTTCGTAGGTGCGGGCGCGCTCCTCGGTGACAGTCATCTCAACCAACAAGGGTAGGTGCTCCGGCGGGGTCGTCGCACGCCGCGTTCCGCACGGGCCTCCTGCAACGTTCCAGGGGTGATCACGGTGCGTCACGACCACACTCAGCCGCCCACACGGCTCCGCTCCGTGACCAGGCCGTGATGCGATCGGTACCACCTGGTTAGTGACCGGTGGCCTTGACCACCTACGTTGTGCAACATGACGGAGAACGGGGACGCGACTCCTCTCGTCAGGGTCGAGAACGTCAACAAGAACTTCGGTGCCCTTCATGTACTGAAGGACATCAATCTGACGGTCTCCCGGGGCGAGGTCGTCGTGGTGATCGGCCCTTCCGGGGGCGGTAAGTCGACGCTGTGCCGTGCCATCAACCGGCTGGAGACCATCGACTCCGGCACGATCACCTTCGACGGGAAGCCGCTTCCCGCCGAGGGGAAGGCACTGGCCAGGCTCAGGTCGGACGTGGGGATGGTGTTCCAGTCCTTCAACCTCTTCGCCCACAAGACGATCCTTGAGAACGTCACGCTGGGGCCGGTGAAGGTACGGGGCATCCCTCGCGAGCAGGCCGAGAAACGGGGCATGGAGCTGCTCGAACGCGTGGGCATCGACAGCCAGGCGGGGAAGTATCCCGCCCAGCTGTCCGGAGGCCAGCAGCAACGCACGGCCATCGCCCGCGCCCTGGCGATGGACCCGAAGATGATCCTCTTTGACGAGCCGACCTCGGCGCTGGACCCCGAGATGGTCCAGGAGGTGCTCGACGTCATGATCGGTCTCGCGCGAGACGGCATGACCATGGTGGTCGTCACCCACGAGATGGGCTTCGCCCGCCGGGCGGCCAACCGTGTCGTGTTCATGTCCGAGGGCCAGATCGTCGAGGAGAACACCCCCGACGAGTTCTTCACCAACGCCCGCACCGACAGGGCGAAGGACTTCCTGTCCAAGATCCTCACGCACTGATCAGCATGCCCGGGTACGCACCCGTGCGTCGCCTGTACTTCGCGATCCGGACGTACAGGGTAGAACGGCGTTTTCGCCGCCCTGAGCACTCCATGCCGACAACCGCTCGTCACGAAGAAAGCTGAGGTACACGCGTATGCGTTCACGACAGATCGGGGCCATCCTCCTATCTGCCGCGGCACTGGCCGGCAGCCTCTCCGCCTGCGGCAGCAGCGGACCCACGACGGCGCTCCAGAAGGCCAAGGACGACAAGAAGCTCACGATCGGTGTCAAGTACGACCAGCCCGGTCTGGGCCTCAAGAAGCCCGACGGCACGGTCGAGGGCTTCGACGTCGACGTGGCGAAGTACATCGCCAAGGAGCTCGGCGTCCCCGAGAGCGGCATCACCTGGAAGGAAGCGCGCTCGGCCAACCGCGAGACCTTCCTCCAGCAGGGTCAGGTCGACATGATCGTCGCGACCTACTCGATCACCGACGCGCGCAAGCCCAAGGTGACCTTCGGCGGGCCCCTCTACATCGCCCACCAGGACACGCTCGTGCGGGCCGACGACACCTCCATCACCTCCCTTGACAGCCTCAAGGGCAAGCGCATCTGCCAGGTGACCGGCTCCAACTCCTGGAAGAACATCGCCGAGGGCACCAACAAGGAGAACAAGAAGGTCGACGTCCAGCTCGTGCCGGCCGGCGCCTACGAGGAGTGCGTCACCAAGCTCAAGGGCAACGCCATCGACGCGGTGACCACCGACGACACCATCCTCGCCGGGTTCGCCAAGCGTGAGGGCGGAGCGCTGAAGGTCACCGGCGCCCCCTTCACCGACGAGAGGTACGGCGTCGGCCTGAAGAAGGGCGACAAGGAGACCTGCGAGGCCGTCAACAAGGCCATCGTCAAGATGTACCAGGACGGGACGATGCAGAAGATCTTCGACACTCACTTCAGCGGCACCGGTCTGAAGTTCACGGCGACGGGCGCGCCGCCCGCCGAGGGTTGCAGCTGATCCCCTTCCCCCAGCGCCGGTGAGGTCACCTCACCGGCGCTCCCCGTCTCCGGTGGAGCCCGATGGAATCGCTCTTCGACATCAGTCCCCTCGTACATGAATTCGGTACGATCCTCACAGGCTTCTGGTCGACGATCCGCCTGACCCTCATGAGCGGGCTGCTTGCGCTGATCCTCGGCACGGTCCTGGTCGCCATGCGGGTGTCCCCCACCCCCGTGCTGCGTGCCGCCGGCACCGTTTACGTCAACACCCTGCGCAACACCCCGCTCACCCTCGTCCTGCTGCTGTGCGCGCTCGGGTTGAGCGACACCCTGCAGCTGACCCTCTCCAGCGACTCGCCCACGAACTACTACTGGTGGGCGGTGCTCGGGCTGTCGGCGTATACGGCGTCCTTCGTGTGCGAGGCGCTGCGGGCCGGCATGAACACCGTGCCGGCCGGCCAGGCCGAGGCGGCCCGCGCCATCGGGCTCACCTTCCTGCAGTCCCTGCGGCTGGTGGTGCTCCCCCAGGCGTTCCGCTCGGTCATCGCCCCGCTGGGCAGCATCCTGATCGCGCTCACCAAGAACACGACCATCGTGATCGTCGCCGGCTACATCGAGGCGTCGGCGGTGATGAAGCAGATGTTCGACGACTACGGCGGCACGCTCCCGATCTTCCTTGGGTTCGCGGTCGGCTACATGGTCCTCACCCTGCCCACCGGCTTCTTCTTCGGCTGGCTCGCCAAGCGGATGGCGGTGAGCCGATGACCGGCCTCGCGCCAGAGACACCCGTACGGGAGACGCCCGCCCGGGAGCCCGTACGAGAGGAGGAGGACGCGTGAGCGCCAACGTCCTTTTCGACGTGCCGGGTCCCCGCGCACGTCTGCGCAACAACATCCTGACCCTGATCTCCGCCGTCGTGCTCCTCGGCATCGCCTATCTGCTGATCAAGGCACTGGCGGACAAGGGGCAGTTCGCCGGCAAGCTGTGGGAGCCGTTCCTGCGAGGGGACGTCTGGACCGGCCAGATCATTCCCGGCTTGATCGCCACGCTGGAGGCCGCGGTCGTCTCGGCCGTGCTCGCGCTGGTCTTCGGCGTCGTGTTCGGGCTGGGCAGGCTCTCGGAGCATTCCTGGATCCGCGTGCCGTCTGGCGCGGTGGTGGAGTTCTTCCGCGCGATCCCACTGCTTCTGCTTATCTTCTTCGCGCAGGCCGGTCCGGCGACGATCAGCGGCTACACCGTCAGCGTTCCGGCCTTCGCCGCCGTGGTCGTCGGCCTGACGCTCTACAACGGCTCGGTGCTCGCCGAGGTGTTCCGCGCGGGCATCCTGTCGGTGCCGCGAGGGCAGTCGGAAGCGGGCTACTCGCTCGGGCTGCGCAAGGGCGGGGTCATGCGGCTCATCCTGCTGCCGCAGGCCACCACGGCCATGATGCCCGCGATCGTGAGCCAGATGGTCGTCCTCCTCAAGGACACGGCGCTCGGATGGGTCATCGCCTACGAGGAGCTGCTGAACTACGGGCTCAAGCAGATCCCGTCCAACTTCGGCAACCTCATCCCGAGCGCGATCGTCATCTCGGTGGTCTACATCGCGATCAACCTGGTGCTCAGCTACATCGCCACCCGGCTCGAACGGCGGAGCAGGGGCAGCCGCCGCACGACGGCGACCGTGGTCCTGACACCGGCCGCCGTGGGCGTCGGCCCCGGTGGCGTCGAGTAAAGGTTTGACCTGATCGCGGGCGGGGGCCCGGCGAGGCGGCTCTAATACTGCGATGAGCAGGACGCCGCCCGCCGCACCCCCGCCCGCGCCCATTCGCGGGCGCCCGCTCGCGATGGCGCTGCTCACCCTCGCGACGGTCCTCACCGGCTGCGGGGGTGGCCACGGCACCCTGGTCGTCGGGGTGCGCCCCGAACGGCCGGGACTCGCCGTCCGCCTGCCGGCCGGCGGCTACGCCGGGTTCGAGATCGACGTCGCCGGATACGTCGCCAGGCGGCTCGGCTACCGCGACGACCAGGTCAGCTACGTCGAGCTCGGGCCCGATCCCGCCGGCGCGCGGGTCGACCTGACCATGGGCGTGCCGCCGGCGAAGAACCGGGCCGCCGGGGGGCCGCTTTCCGGGCCGTACCTGGTCTCGGGGCAGGACATCCTGACCGCCGCGAACGACCTGTCCATCCGGCGGCTCAAGGACCTGACGCAGAAGAGGGTCTGTACCGGCTCCCCCGTCCCTCTGGTGGCGCGGTTCGGCGTGGCGTGGCAGCGGGCGTTCCTCATCACCTCGACCGTGGAGGACTGCGTACGGATGCTCGCCGCCCACCGGGTGCAGGCGGTCACCGACGACGCGGTGGTGCTCGCCGGTCTCGCCGACGCCTCGCCGGGGGCCTTCCGGCTCGTCGGCCACACCTTCTCGCGGGACAAGTACGGCATAGCCCTGCGCGAGGACAGCGGAGATCTGCACACGCAGGTCGACGACGCCCTGCGGAGCATGTTCGACGACGGCACGTGGCGGCGTGCGGTGATCGAGCACCTCGGCCTGCTGGCCGCGAAATATACGACTCCGCCCGCTTTGGAGAAGTACTCGAGAACACGATCAGCGCCGTAGCGGTCACACGCCGGGGTGTTTTCCGGCAGGATTCGGCTATGCCCCCCGAGCGCACGTCCGGGCACCCGGCCTTGCCGTTTGGTGCCTGGCCCTCGCCGATCTCCACCTCAGATGTCGTCCGTGCCGGGCTGCGGCCCGGGTACCCGGCCGTCCTGGGCGAGGAGGTCTGGTGGGAGGAGGATCGCCCCGCAGAAGGCGGACGGCGCACCATCGTTCACCGTGCCGCCGACGGCACGCGCCGCGAGCTGCTTCCCGCCCCGTGGGACGCCCGCACCCGCGTCCATGAGTACGGCGGCCGGTCGTACGCCGTCGCGCCGGGGGTGGGGGTGGTGTTCGCCAACCATTCCGACCAGCGGCTCTACATCATGCCCACCGGCGACGTCACCGACGGCTCCCCTCCCGTGCCGCGGGCCCTCACGCCCGAGCCAGAGCTCGCCTCCGGCCTGCGCTACGCCGACCTGACGATCCACCGGGACGAGGTGTGGTGCGTCCAGGAACGCCACACCGGCGGCAAGGTGGTCCGGTCGATCGTGTCGATCCCGCTGCGCGGCGGCGGGGAGCCCACGCGGCGGGTGGCAGGGAGCGACTTCTACGCCTCCCCCACCCTCTCCCCCGACGGTGAGCATCTGGCCTACATCTGCTGGGACCATCCGCGGATGCCGTGGGTCGGCACCGAGCTCCACGTCACCAGGCTCGCCGACGGCGGCTCGTGGCGCGTCAAAGGCGGCCCATCGGAGTCGGTTCTCGCTCCCCAGTGGAGGGACGACCGCGCCCTCTATCTGATCTCCGACGAGTCCGGCTGGTGGAACATCCACCAGGCCGAGATCGACGGCGCCTCGTCGCGGGCGCTGTGCCCCGCCGAGGAGGAGTTCGCCTGGGCGCTCACCGAGCTCGGCGGCGCGCCGTACGCCGTCCTCGGCGACGGCAGGCTCGCGGTCCTGCACGGCCGGGGAGACATGCGGCTCGCGATCCTCGATCCGGAAACCGGGGTCCTCACCGACCCTGACCTGCCCTACGACGGCTGGCTGCCCTGTCTCAGCGCCGACGGCACCACCGTGTGCGGCATCGCCTACGGGCCCGCGATCCCCCGGTCGGTGGTCCGGCTGGACACCCTCACCGGGCTGGCCGAAGGGCTGCGACGCGACATCGGCGCGCTGCCCGATGTCGCCTACCTTCCGGTCCCCCGGTCAGTGGAGATCCACAGCCGGTTCGGGCGGCGCGTGCACGCGTACGTCTACCCGCCCGCCAATCCGGCCGTGCCGGCCGGCGAAGCCGCCCCGCCGTACGTCGTCTTCGTGCACGGCGGCCCCACGGCGCACACCATCACCGCGCTCGACCTGCAGAAGGCGTTCCTCACCAGCCGCGGCATCGGCATCATCGACGTGAACTACGGCGGCTCCACCGGGTACGGCCGCGCCTACCGTGACCGTCTGAAGGGTCACTGGGGCGTCATCGACGTGGAGGACACGATCGCCGCCGCCGAGTGGCTGCTCTCCGACGGTCACGCCGACCCGGCGCGCATCGCCATCCGGGGCTCCAGCGCCGGCGGCTGGACCACCATGGCCTCCTGCTGCGCCTCCGGGCTGTTCTGCGGCGGCGTCTCGATCGCAGGCATAAGCGCGCTCGCGCCCCTCGCCGCCGCGACGCACGACTTCGAGTCGCGGTACGTCGAGTGGCTGGTGGGCCCGGAAGACCCGCTCTTATACGCCTCGCGGGAGCCGCTGGCGAAGGCCGGCCAGGTCGACTGCCCGATGCTGCTGATGCAGGGGCAGGACGACCCGGTCGTGCCGCCGTCGCAGTCGGAGGCGTTCGTGGCGGCCCTCACCGAGCGCGGCGTGCCCTGCACCTACCTCGCCTTCGAGGGGGAGGCACACGGCTTCCGCAGGGCCGAGACCAAGAGCGCCGCCCTCGCCGCCGAGCTGGCCTTCTACCAGCAACTCTTCCGCCTGTGATCGGAGAGCCGGAGGCTCAGCGGGCGAACTCGGTGGCGCGGGACTCACGTACGACGGTGATGCGGATCTGGCCCGGGTAGGTCAGCTCCTCCTCGACCTGCTTGGCCACGTCACGGGCGATCACCTGGGCCTGGATGTCGTCGATCGCCTCCGGCTTGACCATGACCCTGATCTCCCGGCCCGCCTGCATGGCGAAGACCTTCTCCACGCCGTCGTACGACTGCGCGATCTCCTCCAGCCGCTCCAGCCGCTTGACGTACGCCTCCAGCGATTCCCTGCGCGCCCCCGGACGGCTGCCGCTGATCGCGTCGGCGGCCTGCGTCAGCACCGCCTCGACGGTGCGGACCTCGACCTCGTTGTGGTGGGCCTCGATGGCGTGCACGACGTCCTCGTGCTCGCCGTACCGCCGGGCGATCTCGGCGCCGATCAGGGCGTGGCTGCCCTCGACCTCGTGGGTGAGCGCCTTGCCGATGTCGTGCAGGACCGTGCAGCGCTTGAGCAGCATGGAGTCCAGGCGCAGCTCGGATGCCATGATGCCCGCGATGTGCGCCGACTCGATGAGGTGCTTGAGCACGTTCTGCCCGTAGGAGGTGCGGTAGCGGAGCTGGCCGAGCAGGGTGACCAGCTCGGGGTGCATGTCGGTGATGCCCAGTTCGACCAGGGCGTCCTCGCCGGCCCGCACGCACAGGTCCTTGACCTCGTCCTTGCTGCGCTCGTAGGCCTCCTCGATGCGCTGCGGGTGGATGCGCCCGTCGAGGACGAGCTTCTCCAGGGTCAGCCTGGCGGTCTCCCGGCGCACCGGGTCGAAGCACGACAGCAGGACGGCTTCCGGAGTGTCGTCGATGATCAGGTTGACGCCCGTGGTCGACTCGAAGGCCCGGATGTTGCGGCCCTCGCGGCCGATGATGCGGCCCTTCATCTCGTCGCCGGGCAGGTGCAGGACGCTGACCACCGACTCGGCCGTCTGCTCGGTGGCCACCCGCTGCACGGCCAGCGTGACGATCTTGCAGGCGCGCTTCTCGCCCTCCTTGCGGGCCTCGCTCTCGATCTCCCGGATGATCAGCGCCGCCTCGCGCTTCGCCTGGTTCTCGATGGTCATCACGAGCTCGGACTTCGCCTGCTCGGCCGTCAGCCCGGCGACCCGCTCCAGCACCTCGCGGCGCTTCTCCTCGACCTGGTCTAGCTCCGCGCGCCGGTCGGCGAGCTCTCTCTCGGTCTCGGCGAGCTTCCTGCCCCGCTCGGCCTGCCCCCGGGCGTCGTCGTCGAGCCGCTGCTCCCGCTCGGCCAGGCGGTTCTCCCTGCGTTCGAGGTCGGCCCTGAGCTCCTTCAGCTCGTTCTTGAGCGAGCGGGTCTCCTCTTCGACCTCCCTGCGCGTCCGCGAGGCGGCCTCGGCGGCGAGCTCCGCCTTCCGGAGCACCTCGCCGGCGTCCGACTCGGCCTTGACGCGGATCTCCACGCCCTCACGGCGGGCCGTCTCCAGCTCGGCGTTGACGTCGGCGACCTCCTCCGGCGTCGGCCCACGCTTGGCGGCCCGGTCCCCGCCAGTGCGGCGTATCAGCACAGCGAGCGCGACAATCGCGACAAGTGCCAGCAGGACAACGGCTATCGCCAGCATGATCACAACTGTCGAATCCATGCGCGCCCACCCCTCCTCGCGTCGCGAGCCTCAGCACGCGAGGTGTCACACGCACAGCACGGACCGGTCCGACCGGGCGATTGTGGTCAGACAAATATGTCCAACGTCCAGGTGCCGGGGCATCTGTCCGCTGCGAGAGATCAGTCTTGATCGTCCGTCGTTCACCGTTATGGCAATCCGCACTGCGCGGAGTAACTCCTCACTGTGGTCGAGATTAAGCGTCAGAGAGGTAACGAGCAAGCAAAGTCCGCCCGTCAAGCTACTTTTGCCCTCTCTCCCCAGCTAGCTCGCGCTTGCCACGAACGACCTCGTGCCCGATTGATCCCGATATATAGCCCAAAGCGCGAAATATGATCACAAGTGGGACGGTGGGGTCGCTATGGTCCGGTCGTCTGGTCCCCGGCCGGATTCAGAAGATTTTCCGGGCAGGCGGCACGATCCCCGGACAGGCGGGTATGTCGCCGCCATGGCACAGATCGGTTACACGCTTATGTGCGAGCAGACCCCGCCCAGGCAGCTCGTCGACGACGCCGTGAGCGCCGAACGCGCGGGGTTCGACTACGAGACCATCTCCGACCACTACTTTCCCTGGCTGGAGGAGATGGGGCACTCGCCGTACGCCTGGTCGGTGCTCGGCGCCGTCGCCCAGGCTACCGAGCGCATCCCGCTGATGACCTACGTCACCTGCCCGATCATGCGCTACCACCCCGCGGTGGTGGCGCAGAAGGCGGCGACCATGGGCGCGCTGTCGGACGGGCGCTTCACGCTCGGGCTCGGTGCGGGAGAGAACCTCAACGAGCACGTGGTCGGGAACGGCTGGCCCCCGGTGAACATCCGCCACGAGATGTTCGGCGAGGCCATCGAGATCATCCAGGCCCTGTTCGGCGGCGAGTACATCAGCTATCGCGGCGATCACTTCACCGTCGACTCGGCCAAGCTCTACGACCTGCCGGACGAGCCGGTGCCGGTCGGCATCGCCGCCTCCGGACGGCAGTCGGTGGACCTCGCGGCCGAGTACGGCGACGCCCTGATCGCCACCGAGCCCGACGCGGAGCTCGTGGAGCGTTTCCGCGCGTCGGGCGGCGCGGGCAAGCCGATCTACGGCCAGCTCGTGGTGTCCTACGACACCGACGCCAAGGCCGCCAGAGAACGGGCCCATCGCCTGTGGAAGTGGTTCCCGGCCGGGTGGAAGGTGCTCGCCGAGCTGCCGGGCCCGGTGAACTTCGCGGCCTACGCGCAGTTCGTACGGCCTGAGGACGTGGCCGAGCACGTGCCCTGCGGCTCCGACGTCGACGCGGTGGTGCGGGCGGTCAAAGAGTTCACCGACGCGGGGTTCACGCACGTGGCCCTGGTTCAGGCGGGCGCGGACCACCAGCGCGAGTTCCTCGGCTGGGCCGAAAAGGAACTCCTCCCCGCCCTCCGCAACCTCTGATCCTTCACCACCTCTGATCCACCGCGACCCGCGATCCTTCGCCGCCTCTGGCCGTCCGACGTCCTGCGACGGACGGCACCGCGCCTATCGCAGACGGACAGAGTGATCAGCGGATGAACCTGCCAAGGTCGAGATCGATGTCAACATCGAACCCGACCACGGTCTTGAGCCGCTCGCGATGGATGCCGGTCGGCACATACGCCTTCACACTCGGCTCCAGCTCGAAGGTGTAGACGACCGGCGCCTCGCCCTCCTGCTCGACACGCCAGAGATACCGGATACCGGCATTGGAGTACTTGATCGGTTTGGTGGTCCGGTCTCTCTCCACCGACTCAGGCGACACCACCTCGATCACCAGGTGCACGTCCTCAGGCGCGAACGAGGTCGTCCTCAGATTCGCCATCGCGGCGCGCTTCACGACCAGGATGTCCGGCTCGGGGCGTTGCCGTACTCCCAGTGTCACGCTCATCTCCCGGACCACGAAAAGATCATCAGGAGGTGTGAGCTCACGCTCGAAGAGCCGGAGCATGAGCATATGGAAGGCGCTCTGCGGCGACATCATGATGAGTGACCCATCGATCAGCTCGACGTGCCTGGGCGCGTCGGGGGGAAGATGATCGAGCATGTCCGCGGTCCAGCCGCCGGGAGGTCCTGGGTAGAACCAATCAGGAAGCGCCGTGCTCATATGGCTTCCTCCTCCCTCGAAATCACCCGACAGCGCCATCTTGCCACGCACGGTGACAACAGCACGATGAGTGATCTCATGCGGGAGTCGTCTTGAGAATTTGTGCCCGCCCGGCACCCGATTGACGGGTGATCCGTGTGCTGCCCACCCACACCGTGGGCGCCCCCCCTGCGCGGCGAACGGGAGACGCCCCTCGTGGCTTGGTGGGGTTGGGTTACTCGAAGCCGTCGGGGATGTCGTCGGTGGGCTGGCCCTCGTTTTCCAGGGCCTCCCGTACGACGCGGTAGGCGAGGCTGCCGGAGTAGCCCTTACGAGCCAGCATGCCCGCCAGCCGGCGTACCCGGGCGGCGGGCTCGAGGCCACGGGTGCCCGGGAGCTTGCGCTCGACGAGCCGCCGGGCGGTCTCCAGCTCCTGGTCGGGGTCGAGCCGGTCGACCGCGTCGCGCACGGTGTCCTCGTCGACGCCCCGCTTGCGAAGCTCGGACGCGAGTGCCCGCCGGGCCAGGCCACGCCCGGCGTGACGAGAGCTCACCCATGCCTCGGCGAACGCCTCGTCGTCGATGAGCCCTACGTCGGAGAAGCGGGCGAGCACGGACTCCGCCGCGTCGTCGGGGATGTTCCTCTTGCGGAGCGCCTCGGCGAGCTGGGCCCTCGTACGCGGAGCCATGGTGAGCAGTCGCAGGCAGACGGCCCGTGCCACCGCCTCAGGATTCGCCGGAGGGCCCTCGGCGGCCGACGACCCCTCGACCGGCCCATAGAACCCCCCCGACCGGCGTGACCCACCTGACCGAGTGGAACCGCCCGAGCCATCCGATCCGCCGGACCAAGCTGATCCACCTGACCCGGTTGATCCACGGGGGCGTCCGCCGCCATGGGAGCCGCCAGATCGCCGCTTGCCCCGGGAGCGCTGCCGGGAACCCTCTTCGGCTCCGTCCTGAGACAGCGCCGCGTCGTGCCCCTGGGAGCCTGACCGGGAAGCGAACTCGTCCCAAGCCCGTGCACGGCGGCCAGTCTCGAAGTCGTCCGGCGGTTCGGACGAATGCCCAGAGGCGGGTTCACCCTCTGGTGGATGGCCGGAGGTGCGGGGGCGTTTACGGCCGGACCGGCCGCCGCCGGAGCCGGGGGTGCCGCTTCGCCCCTCTTCGGGACCCTCCTCGATCCAGGCGCCCCAGTCCCCTGGCCGCAGGCGGCCAGGGGTGTCGTCGCTCGCAGGCATGTGAGATCAGCTCAGATCAGACGTCACCCGGCTTGGGCGCCTTGCTGCCACGACCGGAGGGAGCAGGCGCGGGCGCGGCGGGAACGGTGGCCAGAGCCTCGACGGGGCTGTCGAGGCGAGGCCCGACGCCGAGCTTCTCCTTGATCTTCTTCTCGATCTCGTTGGCGATGTCGGGGTTGTTCTTCAGGAAGTTACGGGCGTTCTCCTTGCCCTGCCCGAGCTGGTCGCCCTCGTAGGTGTACCAGGCGCCGGCCTTGCGGACGAAGCCGTGCTCGACGCCCATGTCGATCAGGCCGCCCTCGCGGGAGATGCCGAAGCCGTAGAGGATGTCGAAGTCGGCCACCCGGAAGGGCGGGGCCATCTTGTTCTTCACGACCTTGACGCGGGTGCGGTTGCCGACCGCCTCGGTGCCGTCCTTGAGCGTCTCGATGCGGCGCACGTCGAGACGCACCGACGCGTAGAACTTGAGCGCCTTGCCACCCGTCGTCGTCTCAGGGCTGTTGTGCACCATGATGTCGTCGACGAAGTAGTTGTGCGTGCCTTCGATCTCGATGTCGAACTTTCTCATCGACCGCGTCTTGGGCTTGACGTGCACGTCAAGGACCTGCGAGGGCACCAGTCGAACTTCCGCGTCCGAGAACTCCGGCTCCACGGCGAACTGACCCTGGAACCTTGGAAGGAGCTTGTACGCCATGGAGGGGTGAACGTAGGGCGCGACAAGCTTCTGGAACTTCGTCGTCGCATCCGTAGTGAACTGAAGGACCGACACTCCCTGCGCACCCCGGGACCGAAGCTTTACATCCAGGCCGTGAGTGTCAGAGAGGTAGTCACGCAGCCGTTCCCGCGATCCGGGGCTCATCGCTTCCACACAGATCTCGATGCGGCCCGTGCCTCCCTCGGTGCGCTCCTGGGCTCCCTTGGAGCGCAACGTGAAGCCGCCGTCGTCCATGTACCAAACCGCCAGGGAGAGCGGCGTCATCGCCTTGAGGTACTCATCGGTGATGTGCTTCTTTCCGTCACCGAAGTAGACCACCTGGCGCAGCTCGTCGAGCTCCGGAAGAGGGGTGAAGTCCGCGAAGACCGCTCCCTTGGCGTTGGTCGTCCTGCTATGGGTGATGTTGCCGAGCAGGGAGCACTTCCAGTCGAGGTATGCCTTCTGCTGGACTCCCTGACCCATGCGGAACCGGACGCCGGTCCGCCCACGCCGATTGGGGGAGAGGCTCCCGTCGCCGAGCAGGGAACCGAGAATCATCTGCCACTGCTGGCCATTGAGACGATGCGTTTCAGCGAGCATGACCCTGTCTCCAGGGATGAGCTCACCCGCCTCGCGCCAGCCGCCCGGTGTGCGGACGAGATGGTTCTCTGTGGCAGCGAACTGCGCACGGCCGTTGCCCCCGGACTTGGCGACGGTGAACTGCAGGAACCGCTCGGCGTTTCCGTTGTCGAACCAGTTGGTGATCCTGCGCGGGACCACGCGGTCGGACTCTGGGTCGTAGGAAAGGACCTCGACGTCCAGGCGCTGATTGACGATCTTACCGATCTTCTCTTTTGTCCCATTTGCAAGAGTTACGCGCGTATTGTACGAAAAGCAGCCGAACATGACGCCGATCTTCTCGCGGAGCTGGTTGATGAAGATCGCGGTCGTGCCGGTGTTGCTGAGGGCGCCGGCCACCTTGCGGAGGGCCTGGGACATCAGGCGGGCCTGGAGGCCCACGTGGCTGTCGCCCATCTCGCCCTCGATCTCGGCCTTCGGCACGAGGGCCGCGACCGAGTCGATGACCACGAGGTCGATCGCGCCGGAGCGGATCAGCATGTCGGCGATCTCGAGCGCCTGCTCACCGGTGTCGGGCTGGGAGACCAGGAGCGCGTCGGTGTCGACACCGAGCTTCGCGGCGTACTCGGGGTCGAGGGCGTGCTCCGCGTCGATGAACGCGGCGATGCCGCCGCCGCGCTGGGCGTTGGCGACGGCGTGGAGCGCCACGGTCGTCTTACCGCTGGACTCGGGGCCGTAGATCTCGACGATGCGCCCACGGGGGAACCCGCCGATGCCGAGCGCGACGTCGAGCGCGATGGCCCCGGTAGGAATGATTTCGATGGGGGCTCGCGCGTCATCGCCGAGGCGCATGACAGAGCCCTTGCCGAACTGCCGCTCGATCTGAGCGAGAGCAGTCTCAAGGGCCTTCTCGCGGTCGTTGGCTGCCATGGAGTGCTCCCCTGGAGGGTGTGTCGAAGTCGTTTCCGTCGCTTGCAAGCTACGGGCTGCCACCGACATTTTCCCGGAGTGGGCCCAGGGCCGTCGGCAAGTTCAATATAGCCGAACGGTTGTTCGATCACAGCTCGACGCCATCGAAGACCCGAACGCTTTCGAATGGGCGGAGCAGCGACGATACCGAGAAGATCGTTCCGAACGTATGGAGGGCGGCGCCATGAGTCCGGGCTCTGAGCCCGCGAGCAGGCCGGGCGGGCGTAGGAGCGAGGAGGGGTCAGCGTAGGCGGGAGTCCACGTCGGTTACGCCGCACACGGCGCGCCAGACCTCTTTGGCCGACACCCCGTCGGCCAGAGCCTGTGAAACGGTGCGGCCGCCCAGCTCGGCGATCACGTAGTCACGCGCCCAGGACTCGGCGTACCGCTCACCGAAGTGGCGGTTCATCCGGTTCCAGAAGTCCGTCAGGCGCATCCCCCCAGTATGGCGCTGCGGGCCAGGTGGACAGACCGCAGCCCCGTTCCCGCCGCCCGAAGCACCTCCCCCGATGGCGGTTCGCGTGCGTGGCCACGTGATTGGTCCGCGGTGCTCCGGCCTTCGGGCGGGGGAGCGCGTCAAAGGACGCGGGTGCCGTACATCTCTCCGAGAGGGTCGGCGAGGAGTTCCAGGCGGGCGCCGTCGGGGTCGCGGAAGTAGATCGAGGCGTCGCTCTCCAGCTGATAGGCCACGCCCGCGTCGTCCAGCTTGCCCCGGAGCATCTCCCACTTCCCCCTCTCGACGGAGATCGCGATGTGGTGCAGCCCGCCGAGCACCTCCTGGTACGGCCCGAGGTCCAGCCCCGGAAGGTCGAAGAACGCCAGCAGGTTGCCGTTGCCGATGTCGAAGAAGAAGTGGCTGGATCCCTTGTAGTCGCGGTTCTCGAAGATCTCCGTCAGCGGGAACTCCAGGATCCCCTGGTAGAAGTCGATGGTCCGTTCAACGTCCGAGCAGATCAGTGCGAAGTGGTGAAGGCCGCGCGCGCTGCTCTGGGGGCGCTGAGCGCGGAGGTGCCGGTCCCGGATCCGGTCTCGGTTCGCCTCGATGGCCGCGTAGTCGATGTCCATAGTTCAGAGTGACGTTCCAGCCGGGCCCCATGTCAAGACTTGGGCGTTTCGCCCAGGGGGCTGCACTGTCGAGAATTTTGTCCTTTCGGGCACATCAGGCATGGGCGGTGACGTGTTTTGTCGGTGGCGAGTTGCATGATGAAGTCGTGACCGGATCCGCGCTCGACCATTTCACCTCGGTGACCAGGCAATGGTTCGCCGGTGCCTTCGCCGCGCCGACGTCCGCGCAGGAGGGGGCATGGCGGTCGATCGCGCGCGGTGACAACACCCTCGTGGTCGCGCCGACCGGGTCCGGCAAGACCCTCGCCGCCTTCCTGTGGTCCCTCGACCGCCTCGCCGCCGAGCGGATGACCGAGCGGGCGACCACCCCAGAGTCACCAGAGACCAGATCTACGCAGGCACAGCCAGGGCAGACAGAGCGGGCAGAGGCTGCGACGCCTCAAGGTGGGCCGGGAAAGGCGGAGCCGGGGCAGGCGGGGGCGCGGGGGCGGTCGTCCAAGGGCCGGTCGCGAGAGGAGCGTCCGGCGCGGCAGTGCCGTGTCGTCTATGTCTCGCCGCTGAAGGCGCTCGCGGTCGACATCGAGCGCAACCTGCGGGCCCCGCTGGCCGGCCTCAAGCAGACCGCCCGCCGCATGGGCCTGCCCGTCCCGGAGATCTCCGTGGCCATCCGGTCCGGCGACACCGCCGCTGAGGACCGCCGCCGCTTCGCCGCCAATCCGGCCGACATCCTGATCACCACCCCCGAGTCGCTCTATCTGCTGCTCACGAGCAGGGCGCGAGAGGCTCTGCGCGGGGTCGAGACGGTCATCGTCGACGAGGTGCACGCCGTCGCCGCCACCAAGCGAGGGGTCCACCTCGCGCTGACCCTTGAGCGGCTCGACGCCCTGCTGGCCCGGCCGGCGCAGCGCATCGGCCTTTCCGCCACGGTCCGCCCCGTGAGCGAGGTGGCGACGTTCCTGGGCGGCGCCCGTCCGACGACGGTCGTGCAGCCGCCCTCGGAGAAGGTCATCGAGGTACGGGTGATCGTCCCCGTCGAGGACATGACCGAGCTCGACGGTGCCCCCCGGCAGCCCACCCCGTCCAGCGGCGGTGACGGCGAGACCCCGTGGTCGATGGAGCCCCCGGCGCGGCGTTCCATCTGGCCGCACGTGGAGGAGCATCTCCTCGACCTGATCGAGTCCCACCGCTCCACGATCGTGTTCGCCAACTCGCGGCGCCTCGCCGAGCGCCTGTGCGCGCGGCTCAACGAGCTCGCCTTCGAGCGCATGGCCGCGGCGGCCGAGCGCACGGCCCTCCCGGCCGACGGCCCCGTCACCGGTGACGGGCTCTCGCCGGGCGAGTGCTCGCCGCCCGTGCTGCCTCCGCCCGCGATGGTCATGGCCCAGGCCGGTTCCACGAAGGGCGCGGTGCCCGAGATCGTGCGCGCCCACCACGGGTCGGTCTCCAAGGAGGAGCGGGCGCAGATCGAGGAGGCGCTGAAGTCCGGCCGCCTGCCCGCCGTGGTCGCCACCTCCAGCCTGGAGCTGGGCATCGACATGGGCTCGGTCGATCTGGTGGCCTGTGTGGAGGCGCCGCCCAGCGTCGCCAGCGGGTTGCAGCGCATCGGCCGGGCCGGTCACCAGGTCGGCGCGGTCTCCAAGGGCGTGATCTTCCCGAAGTACCGCGGAGACCTCGTCCAGACGGCCGTCGTGTCCGAGCGCATGAAGTCCGGCGAGATCGAGGAGATGCGCTATCCGCGCAACCCCCTCGACGTGCTGGCCCAGCAGATCGTGGCGATGTGCGCGCTCGACGAGTGGACCGTCGACGAGCTGGAGACGCTGGTCAGGCGGGCCGCCCCGTATGCCACGCTGCCCCGGAGCGCGCTTGAGGCCACGCTCGACATGCTCGCCGGGCGCTATCCCAGCGAGGAGTTCGCCGAGCTTCGGCCGCGCATCGTGTGGGACCGCGTGACCGGCCGCATCACGGGCCGTCCCGGAGCCCAGCGCCTCGCGGTCACCAACGCGGGCACCATTCCCGACCGCGGCATGTTCGGCGTCTTCCTGGTCGGAGGCGACACCGGGCGCGGTGGCAGGAGGGTCGGCGAGCTCGACGAGGAGATGGTCTACGAGTCCCGGGTGGGAGACGTCTTCGTGCTGGGCGCCACCTCCTGGCGCATCGAGGACATCACGGCCGACCGGGTGCTGGTCTCCCCCGCGCCCGGCCAGCCGGGCAAGCTGCCGTTCTGGCACGGCGACGCGCCGGGCCGTCCCGCCGAGCTGGGCCGGGCGCTCGGGGCGTTCCTGCGCGAGCTGTCCGGGGGGAAGACCGACCGCCTCGCCGAAGCGGGGCTCGACGCGTTCGCCACCGGCAACCTCCTCGCCTACCTCTCCGAGCAGCGTGCGGCCACCGGTTACGTCCCCGACGACCGCACCCTGCTCGTCGAGCGCTTCCACGACGAGCTCGGCGACTGGCGCGTCGTGATCCACACGCCGTACGGGGCCCGCGTCCACGCGCCGTGGGCGCTCGCCATCGGGCGGCGGCTGCGTGAGCGGTACGACGTCGACGTGCAGACCATGCACTCCGACGACGGCATCGTGCTGCGCATCCCCGACACGCTCGAAGGGGCGCCCACCGACGTGGCCGTCTTCGACGCCGACGAGATCGAGCAGATCGTCACCGAGGAGCTCGGCGGGTCGGCGCTGTTCGCGTCACGGTTCCGCGAGTGCGCGGGCCGCGCGCTCCTGCTGCCCCGGCGCAACCCTGGCAGGCGATCTCCCCTGTGGCAGCAGCGGCAGCGTGCGGCCAACCTGCTGAAGGTCGCGAGCAAGTACGGCTCGTTCCCCGTCGTGCTCGAGACCATGCGCGAGTGCCTCCAGGATGTGTTCGACGTTCCGGGGCTGGTCCGGCTCATGCGTGACATCGCCGCCCGGCGCGTGCGGGTGGTGGAGGTCGAGACCGATCAGGCCTCGCCCTTCGCGGCGTCCCTGCTCTTCGCCTACGTCGGCGCCTTCATGTACGAAGGGGACGCGCCGCTGGCGGAGCGGCGGGCCCAGGCGCTCGCCCTGGACACCCACCTGCTGGCCGAGCTGCTCGGCGAGGCCGACCTGCGCGAACTGCTCGACCCCGATGTGGTGGCCGACACCGAGCGCGAGCTGGCCAGGCTCGACCGCCCACTGCGCGACGCCGAGGACCTCGCCGACCTGCTGCGGACCCACGGCCCGTTGCAGGCGGAGGACGTCACCGTGCGCGACGGCGATCCGACGTGGCTGGCCGATCTCGAGTCCGCCCGGCGCGCCATCCGGATCCGGGTGGCCGGGGTCGAGCAGTGGGCGGCGATCGAGGACGCCGCCAGGCTGCGCGACGCCCTCGGGGTCCCTCTGCCGATGGGCCTGCCGCACGCCTTCCTGGAGCCGGTGGCCGATCCGCTCGGCGATCTCCTCGCCCGGCATGCCCGCACGCGCGGCCCGTTCCCCGCCACCACGGCCGCGGTCCGGTTCGGCCTCGGCGTCGCGGTCGTGGTCGACGCGCTACGACGGCTGGCCGCCTCGGGCAGGGTCGTGTCCGGCGAGTTCCGGCCCGGCGGCTGGGGTGAGGAGTGGTGCGACGCCGGCGTGCTCCGGCTGCTGCGGCGCAGATCGCTGGCCCGGCTCCGCAAGGAGGTCGAGCCGGTGCCGCCGGAGGCCCTGGGCGCGTTCTCCCCGGCGTGGCACGGCATCACCGAAGGCCGCTCGGCCAGGGGGATGGATGCCCTGGTGCACGCCATCGAGCAGTTGCAGGGCGCGGCCGTGCCGGCGTCCGCGCTGGAGACGCTGGTGCTGCCGAGCAGGGTTCCCGGGTACGAGCCCGCCCTGCTCGACGAGCTGACCGCCTCCGGCGAGGTCGTGTGGGCCGGTCAGGGTTCGCTGCCCGGCGGTGACGGCTGGGTGGCGCTGTTCTTCGCCGACACCGCTCCGTTGCTGCTGCCTCCACCGGCGGAGATCACGATGACCCCGCTGCACGAGAAGGTCCTCGCGGCGCTGAGCGGCGGCGGGGCGCTGTTCTTCCGCGACCTCGGCAGCCGGGTCGGCTCGCTGGACGACACCGCGCTCGCCGGCGCGCTCTGGGATCTCGTATGGGCGGGCAGGGTGTCCGGCGACACGCTCGCGCCCCTGCGGGCGGCGCTCGGCTCCGGGCGGCCCGCGCATCGCGCTACGACGGCCCGCAGGCGCAGGGCCGTGCTGCCGACCCGGTCAGGTCCCCCGACGGTCAGCGGCCGCTGGTGGCTGCTTCCCGAGCCCTCCACCGACGCCACCCAGCGCGCCCACGCCCAGGCGGAGGTGCTGCTCGAACGGCACGGCGTCGTGACCAAGGGCGCGGTGGCGGCGGAGCGTCTCACCGGCGGCTTCGCCACCGTCTACCCGGTGCTGCGGGCGTTCGAGGAGACCGGGCGGTGCCGTCGCGGCTACTTCGTCGAGGGCCTGGGAGGCGCCCAGTTCGCGCTCCCCGGCGCCGTCGACCGCATGCGTGCCATCGCGTCGGCCATGTTCTCCGAGGCCGGCGGTTCCCGCCCGCCGGGCGGCGCCGCGAGCGAGCGGCGCGCGGTGGTCCTCGCGGCGACCGACCCCGCGAACCCGTACGGCGCGGCCCTGCCGTGGCCGGCCCATCCGGGAGAGATCACGCACAAGCCCGGGCGCAAGGCGGGCGCGCTGGTGGTGCTGGTCGACGGCCGTCTGGTGGTCTATGTGGAGCGAGGTGGCAAGACGCTGCTGTCCTTCGCCGACGACGACCGGCTGCAGCCGGCGGTCGACGCGCTGGCCCTGGCCGTGCGCGACGGAGCCCTGGGCAAGCTGACCGTCGAGAAGGCCGACGGCACGGCGATCGTCAACTCTCCCCTCGCCGCCGCCCTGGAGGCCGCCGGCTTCCATCCCACCCCCCGCGGCCTGCGCCTGCGCGCCTGAGTCATCCGCCTCTCGGCCGCCGCGCAGACCGGACCACCTGCCCGGCTCCGGCCGCGCGCCCCACCTCCGGCCTCGGAACAGGCCCGGTTCGTGCCTGGCGAGGTGGGCGGGTCAGGGTAGGGGGCGGGGGCCGTAGATGGCGGTTCTGGCGCCGGTGGTCATGGCCCAGTAGCGGTCGCCGTAGGACCAGTGCCACCATTCGGTCGGGTAGTTGACCAGTCCCGCCGCCTCCAGGGCGCCGCCGAGGATCTTCCGGTGCTCGCGCGCTTCGGCGGTGATGTTGAGCGCGGCGGTGTAGCAGGCGCCGTCGCTCTCCTCCGGGTTGGCGTTGACCGGGGTCCCCATGTCGAGCTCGGCGCCGTCCTCGCCGGCCAGGGTCAGGTCGACCGCCGCGCCCGCCGTGTGCGGCGCGACCTCGATCGGGGAGACGTACCGGCTGGCCGCCGTATGCAACTCCTCGGGCGACATTTCCGGAAAAGTTATCTTCAGCTCGTCCTTGTACTCCTCGAAGTACTTCCGCTGAAGCGCCGGAGGCCGGTACCCCTCGACCACCAGAAGCCGGTAGCCGTATGGAAGCCGCCGCTGCGCGTCCTTCAGCCGGGCGAGCAGGCCGTCACGCAGGTGAGCGTAGGCGCCCTCGGGGTCCGCCAGCCTGCCGTCGACGGCCAGGACGCCGCGCACATCGGCCAGCGCCTCTCCGCTCTCCTCCACCGGGATCGAGGTCACCCGAGGGTCAGAAATCAGGACGATATTGTGCATGACCAGGAAGTCTTGCACAAAAGACACCCTCGAGAACCCCGGGAAAGATCTGCTCAGCCGTCCACCGTGCTCGCGAAGACCTCCTCACGCGCCGGGCCCAGAGCGGCCATCACGGCCCCCCGCAGCACCGGGTTTCCCTCGACCCCGGTCACGGTCACTCTGGGGCGGCTCGGGCAGATCTGGGCCACCGCCTCCTCGACCCGCCGCGCGAGCGCGAGGCCACCGGCCCGCCCCACGTCCCCGCTCAGGACGATCAGCCCCGGGTCCAGCACGACCGTCACCGCGGCGACCCCGATGGCCAGGCGCCGGGCCAGCTCGTCGAGGAACCCGTCCCGTCCGGTCTCGACGGCCGTACGGACGATCTCGGCCGCCGTGCCCGGGGGTCCCGCGGGGCCGGACGAGGAATACGGGGCATGCCCGTTCGAGGAGCCCTTCACCACGGACGCCACGGAGAGCAGCGCGTCCTGCGACGACACCGGGATGCCGTGCGCGGCGGCGAGGCCGGTAACGGCCGCGGTGCCGACCAGGCGCTGGAAGGACCCGGACTGCGGCTCGGTGACGTCGATGGGAAGCGGCTCACCGGGCACGGGAAGCCAGCCGATCTCCCCCGCTCCCCCGGTGAATCCCCGGTGCAGGCGGGAGCCGAGCATGACGCCGAGCCCTTGCCCGACCCCCGCCCACACCAGGACGAAGTCGTCGACCCCCCGCGCGGCCCCGTACGAGTGCTCGGCCAGCGCGGCCAGGTTCACGTCGTTCTCTATCATGACGGAGGAGCCGAGCGTGGCGCGGAGGTCGGCGAGCACCCCGGCGTGCCAGGACGGCAGGTCGAAGGAGAAGCGCACGTCGCCGGTCCGCGGATCGACCACGCCTCGGGTTCCGATGACCATCGCGCGCAGCCGCGACAGGCTCACGTTGGCCGAGTCGCAGGCCCGCCGTACCGCGCTGTGCACGGTCTTCACGGGTTCGCCGGTCTCGCAGGGGTCAACGGTCACCTCGGCGATCATCTCCCCGGTGATGTCCGCGACGCCGGCGGTGACGCTGTCGGGCAGCACCTCCAGGCCGGCGACGTAGGCGCTTCCGGGAACGACCGCGTAGAGCGCGGCGTTGGGGCCCCGGCCTCCCGGGCGCTCCCCGGAGACGGCCACGAGCCCGCGCTCCTCCAGGCGGGCCAGCAGCTGGCCGGAGGTCACCTTGGACAGTCCTGTGTGTTCTCCCAGCTCGGCCCGGGTCAACGGCCCTTCTGAGAGCAGGAGCTCCAGCGCCGCGCGGTCGTTGAGCTGACGCAGCAGCCGGGGTGTCCCGGGATGTCGTCTGGGCATTGGGGCGGGCCCCTCTCGTCACGATCCGCTAACGGGCGTTTCTTTTAAGAAAGTTTCTTGTTAGTTTAGCGGCAGTCAGCCCGCAGGCAAGCGATCAGGCCTCGGGATGTCGCAGCGCAGAGCACGAGGATGGCGCCTTCGCAGGTGCACGGCCCCTAAATGCACTCTTCGAAGGCGCGAGCCCGTCGCGAAGCCGGGAAGGGAGAACCCAAACGTGAAGTTCGGAAAGATCGCCGCCGCGACGGCCACGA
This sequence comes from Sphaerisporangium sp. NPDC088356, assembly GCF_040685555.1. Taxonomy (NCBI): domain Bacteria; kingdom Bacillati; phylum Actinomycetota; class Actinomycetes; order Streptosporangiales; family Streptosporangiaceae; genus Sphaerisporangium; species Sphaerisporangium sp. NPDC088356. Next base: position 67,687 of record NZ_JBFBIK010000005.1, on the reverse strand, counting down.
CCACCGCTCTTGCCATTGGTGTCGCCGCGTGCGGAAGTGGCGAGCCCGCCAAGACGGCGGACCCGCAGGCGTCAGCAGCCGCCTCGGGTCCCAAGTACGCTGGTCAGACGCTGAACGTGTGGCGGCTCGGTGCCCCCAACGACGTGCAGAACAAGTACATGGCCGACCTTGACGCCAAGTTCAAGGAGCAGACCGGCGCCGAGGTCAACGTCCAGTGGATCCCGTGGCCGGACGCCCAGAAGAAGTGGACCGCCGCGCTCGCGGGCGGCGAGGGCCCGGACGTCACCGAGTTCGGTAACGACCAGGTGGCCGCGTGGGTGTCCCAGGACGCCCTGACCGACATCAGCGATCTGGTCAAGTCCAGCCCCGACTTCCAGCAGATCCCGCAGAACCTGTGGGGCTACGAGACCATCGACAGCAAGGTCTACGCGGCGCCGTGGGGCGGCGGCACCCGCGCCGTCCTGTACCGCAAGGACTGGTTCAAGAGCCTCGGCATCGAGGTGCCCAAGACCTGGGAAGAGCTCGTCGCCGCGGGCAAGAAGATCGTCGAGAAGAAGGGCAAGGACGTCGACGGCTTCGCCTTCAACGGCGGCTCCGACGCCAACATGTCGCTCTCGCCGTTCGTCTGGTCGGCGGGTGGCGACTTCGCCGCCTTCGAAGGAGGCAAGTGGGTCGGCAAGCTGACCGACCCGGCCTTCAAGGAGGGCTTCCAGTTCTACACCGACCTGGTGGCCAAGAGCGGCGTCTCGGGCAAGTCCCGCCTCAGCCAGAACTCGGTGGACATCAGCCAGCGCTTCGCCGCCGGCAAGGTCGGCATGTACGTCACCGGCGGCTGGGACATCGCCACGATCAAGGAACAGAGCAAGGGCAAGGTCAGCGAGGACCAGATGGCCTTCTTCTCGCTCCCGAACAAGGAGGGCAGCGGCCCGGCCCCGGCCTTCCAGGGTGGCAACGACATCGCCATCTGGAAGGACGCCAAGAGCCCCGAGCTCGCCGCCGAGTACCTCAAGCTCGCCGCGGGTAAGGAGTACGGCACCCGGTACGCCAAGGAGGGCGGCCTGCTCCCGCTGTACCCGGACGCCCTGGCCGAGTTCGCCAGTGACCCGGTGCAGGCGCCGTTCGCCGAGACGTTCAAGGTCGCCAAGGGCTTCCCCGCCAGCCCGAACTGGGCCGAGGCGAATGACACCAAGGCCGTGCTGCAGAACGCGGCCCGTTCCGTCATCGAGGGCAAGAAGGACGCGGACACGGCCCTCGCGGACGCGAACAAGGAGCTCGAGACCATCCTGAACCAGCAGTAACGATGGCGCAGACGTCAACTGTCGCCCGGGGCGGAGGCGACTCCTCCGCTCCGGCGCGGCGCCGGTCCCACCGGCCTCCGCGCCGGTCCAGCGGACTTCCCGCCTGGGTCGTCCCCTACGCGCTGCTCCTGCCGGGCCTTCTGGTCATCGCGGTCCTGCTGCTCTACCCGCTGTACCAGATGGTCGACATGTCTTTCCACAAGGTGGGACTGCGCCAGATCAGGCCGAACCCGCAGCCCGCCGAGTTCCTCGGGCTGGACAACTACACACAGGTCTTCCAGTCGGACCTGTTCTGGACGTCGCTGCGCAACACCGTGACGTTCGCCGTGATCACCGTCGCCCTGACGCTCGTCGGAGGCACGCTGGTCGGGCTCCTGCTCCACAAGCTGGGCAAGAAGATGTCGACCTTCGTCATCGTCGGCATCATGGCCGCCTGGGCCACACCGCCCACCGCCACGGCGATCATCTGGAAGTGGCTGTTCGACGCCGACGCCGGCGTGGTCAACTGGGCGCTCAACCTGCTGCCCGACTGGCTCTCCAGCCTGGTCTTCGGACGGTCGGACTGGTCCGGCCAACCCTGGCTCAACGATCCCACCACCATCTACCTGGTGCTGATCGTCGCGGTGGTCTGGGCGTCGTTCCCGTTCATCGCGGTGTCGGTGCTGGCGGGTCTCAAGAGCATCCCGTCCGAGCTGTACGAGGCGGCCAGGGTCGACGGCTCGACGCCCACCAGAACCTTCAGGAAGATCACCTTCCCGCTACTGAAGCCGGTGTTCTCCGTCCTGCTGGTGCTCTCCGTCATCTGGGACTTCAAGGTCTTCACCCAGCTGTACGTGCTGGCCGGCGGAACCACCAACCGTGACTCGTTCAACCTGTCGCTCTGGGCGTACACCGAGGCGTTCAGCGCTCCGCCCAAGATGGGCTTCGGCGCCGCGATCGCCGTCATCCTCACGGTGATCATGCTCATCATCACCGCCGTATATGTCCGGCAAATCGTGAGAACGGAGGACGTGCGATGAATCCGCGATCCGTCAAGCAGCTCAAGCAGTACGGGCTGAACGCGGCCGGCGTCGTCGTGTTCCTGTTCGCCGTGTTCCCCGTCTACTGGATGGTCGCGACCGCGTTCAAGCCCAACGACGAGATCTTCACCACGCGGTTCATCCCGTTCCCGCTGTCGCCGACCTTCGACCACGTGTCGCGGGTCCTCACCAAGGGCGTCGCCGGGCACTCCATCTGGCAGTACCTGATGAACAGCGCGATCGTCGCCGTCGGCACCGTGCTCATCGGCTCGGTGTTCGCGCTGCTCGCCGCCACCGCGGTGGCACGGTTCAAGTTCCGGTTCCGTACGAGCTTCCTCATCCTGCTCCTCATCGTGCAGATGGTGCCCGCCGAGGCGCTGCTGATCCCGCTGTTCCTCATGGTGAAGCGGCTCGGCCTGTACGACCAGCTCCTCGGCCTGATCATCGTCAACGTGGGGTTCACGCTGCCCTTCGCGATCTGGATGCTTCGGACCTTCGTGGCCGCCGTGCCCAAGGAGCTGGAGGAGGCCGCCGCCATCGACGGCGCCAGCCGGTTCGTCACCTTCTGGAAGGTACTGTTTCCCCTGGTGGCACCGGGGCTGGTGGCGACGAGCATCTTCTCGTTCATCACCGCGTGGAACGAGTTCGTCTTCGCGCTGACGCTGATCAACGACCAGGGCTCCTACACGATGCCCGTGGCGTTGCAGTTCTTCACCGGACAGCGGTCGACGGACTGGGGCGGCATCATGGCCGCCTCGACGCTGATGACCATCCCGGTCATCGCGTTCTTCCTGCTGGTGCAGCGGCGCATGGTCTCGGGCCTGGTCGCCGGCGCCGTGAAAGGCTGAACACCCCAGCCTTCCCAACTCTGAGCTAAGGAGTCGAGTACAGCCATGTCTGAGTTCTCCGTGGGCGATGGCGATCGGGGGCTGCATCGTCTCGCGGCCGGCACGCTGCTCGTGGCATTCCCTGGCACCACCGCTCCCGACTGGATCCTCCACGACCTGGAGGACGGCCTGGGCGGGGTCACGCTCTTCGGCTTCAACGTCGCCGGGGCCGAGCAGCTGGCGGCTCTCACCGCGCGGCTGCGCGGCGCCGGTGACCCGGTCATCAGCCTTGACGAGGAGGGCGGGGACGTCACCCGGCTCGCCTATCACGTCGGCAGCCCGTACCCGGGCAACGCGGCCCTCGGGGCCGTGGACGACGTCGAGCTGACCCGCCGGGTCTACCGGTCGATCGGCGACGACCTGGCCCGCTGCGGCGTCAACCTCGACATGGCGCCCGACGCGGACGTCAACACCGCCGACGACAACCCCGTCATCGGCACCCGGTCGTTCGGCTCGGACACGGCCCTGGTGGCCCGGCACACCGTGGCGGCCGTCTCGGGGCTGCAGGCCGCCGGAGTGGCCGCCTGCGTCAAGCACTTCCCCGGGCACGGCGCCACCCGGCAGGACTCCCACCTGGAGATCCCCGTGGTCGACGTCACCCGCGAGGTGCTGAGGGACCGCGAGCTCGTCCCCTTCCGCGCCGCCATCGAGGCGGGCACCAAGTCGATCATGACGGCGCACGTCCGGGTCCCCTTCCTGACCGGTACGGCTCCCGCCACCCTGTCGGCCGCGGCGCTGACCGAGCTGCTCAGGGGTGAGCTCGGTTACGACGGCGTGGTGATCTCCGACGCCCTCGACATGCACGCGATCACCGAGAGCGTGGGGCTCGGCGGGGGCGCGGTGCTCTCGCTGGCCGCCGGGTCCGACCTGCTCTGCCTCGGGCCGCTGCCCACGCGGGAGCAGATCCAGAAGATCAAGACCGAGATCGTGGCGGCGGTGCGCGAGGGGCGGCTGCCGCTCGCCCGCCTGGAGGAGGCCGCCGAGCGCGTGGCACGGCTGCGCGGATGGTTCGGCTCGCCCCGCGAAGAGGCCAGGGACGGCAACGTGATCGGCCTCACCGCCGCGCGCCGCGCCGTCAGCCTGTCCGGCACGGCGGCCCCGCTGGTCAACCCGTTCGTCGTCGAGGTGGACACCCCGCCAACGATCGCGGTCGGGGACGTGCCGTGGGGGTTCGCCCCCTGGCTGCCCGACGCGGAGATCGCCCGGGTCAAGCCCGACACCGCCGACGCGGCCGGGCTGCTGGAGCGTGCCCTCGGCCGCTCGCTGGTGATCGTCGTGAAGGACGCCCACCGCCACCGCGCGAGCCAGGACATCGTGTCGGCGCTGCTGGCCGGGCGTCCGGACGCGACGGTGGTCGAGATGGGCCTGCCCATCTGGCGCCCCTCAGCGGGCGCCTACATCGCCACCTACGGCGCCGCCCGCGCCAACGCCCAGGCGGCGGCGGAGCTCCTCACCGCCTGAATACCGGCCAAGGCCGGGCCCGTCAGGAGGCGAAGATCTCCTCGCGGGCCTGGTCGAGGGCCGCCAGGATGGCGCCGCGCAGGACCGGGCGGCCCTTGACGTCGCTGACGACGACCTCCGGCCTGATCGGGCAGATGGCGGCCACGGCCTCCTCCACCCGGTGGGTCAGCGCGCCGCCGCCCGCCCTGCCGACCTCGCCGTTGAGCACGACCAGCGTCGGGTCGAGGACGACGCACACCGACGCGACGCCCAGGGCGAGCCGGTGGGCCAGCTCGTCGAGGAACGCCGACCCTCCGTCGCCGCTCTCGACGGCCGCGCGCACGGCGTCGGCGGCGGACCCGCCCGCGAAGCCGTACGGCTCGGCCAGCTCGGCCACCGCCTCAGCGCTGATCAAGGACTGCAGGCCGCCTGCCAGCGCCGGCAGCCGCCCCGGCACGGCCTTGACGTCCGCCGCCAGGGGCACCCCGGGCACCGGCAGGTAGCCGATCTCACCCGCGCTGCCCGAGCGCCCGCGGTGCAGCCTGCCGCCGAGGACGACGGCGAGGCCGACGCCGCGCTCGACCCAGAGCAGGACGAAGTCGTCGACGCCCCTGGCCGCGCCCTCGGAGTGCTCGGCGATGGCCGCGAGGTTCACGTCGTTCTCTATGGTGACGGGTCGTCGCAGGTCATGGGCCAGAGCCTGGTGGCTGCCCTCGTGCCAGCCCGGCAGGTCGAAGGAGAACTTCACGTCGCCGCTGCGGGGGTCGACCACGCCGGGGGTGCCGATCACGATGCCTTTGAGACGCGACAGGGCGACCTTGCCCGAGCGGCACGCCTTCACCACCGCGTTGTGCACCAGCGTGACCGGGTCGCCGTGCCCATTGGTGGAAACCGTCACCTCTGCCACGATTTCACCGTTGATATCTGCGATGGCGGTGGTCACCGATTCCGGACCGACATCGAGCCCCGCCACATAGGCGGACGATGGAATCACCCCGTAAAGGGCCGCATTGGGCCCCCGGTTCCCCGCCTGTTCTCCGACCACCTCGACCAGGCCTCGCTCCTCGAGTCTGGACAGCGTCTGGGACGCGGTGACCTTGGAAAGACCGGTCATCTCACCGATCTGTCCCCTGGTCAGCGGGCCCGAGGCCAGCAGCAGCTCCAGCGCGGCCCGGTCGTTGATCTCCCGTAGCAACCTGGGCACGCCAGGACGTCGCTCCATTGCATGCTTTCTTGTCGTCGGTCCCCGTTGGGTTCATCACAAAGCGCGGCGCGGTGTGACACAACCATTCATCAGTAAAGCTTCCTGCTAGTTTACCGGCATCGCCTCCCGGGTATCGTCGCGCGCCCGGCCGCCTTCTTCATTCCGGGGTCTTGCCTTCGCCCGGCGATGACACGAGGATCACTCATGTCTTTGTCGAGGAGAGGCCCTCATGGGTGAGCCCACCGTCGAGTCCACCGCCCGCGCCGAGCGCGCCGCCGCCCTGTCACGGCTGAGCCGTGGCACGTTCACCGGCCACCAGGCCGCGGTGATCGCCCTGGCCCTGGGCGTCGTGCTGTTCACCGACGTGCTGAAGGTGTTCCTGCCGTCGCTCATCACGCTCTTCGGCCGCGCCGGGGACACCCCGCCCGAGCAGATGGGGCTGTACGCGGCCCTGTGGTTCGTGCTGCCGTTCGCCGCCGCTCCCCTCTCCCGCGCGGCCGGCCCGAGGCGCATCATGCTCGGCGGCGCGATCCTGCTGGTCGCCGGCCGCTTGGTGCTCCAGGCCACCGACGGCGGCTCGGCCCAGCTCTACGTCGCGAGCGCGGGCGTCTCGTTCGGCCTGGTCTTCCTGTACGGCTGCGCGCTCACGGCGTCCCGGAGGGCCGTTCCCGCAGGACTGGCCGCCGGTCTGGCGGCCTCGGCGGTCGGCCACCTCGCGCTCGGCCAGATGGACCTGGTGTGGCGCGACGGCCCGCTCCCCTGGCTCGCCGTCGCGGCCGTATGCGCCGCCTTCGCCTGGTCCATACGGCTCGCGCCCGCCGCCGAGGACATGGCGCCCGCGGGGGTGTGGTTCGCCTTCGGCCCATTCATCGCGTTGCACGGGATGTTCCTCACGACGATCGGGCTGGCGGACTATCCCGGAGGAAACGGGCGGAACCCGTGGGAGATGGCCTGCATCGTCGCCGCGCTGGTGTGCGCCCAGTTCCTGATGGCCTGGTTCGCCGCGCGACCCCCACAGCAGCGCTGGACCATGATCGCCATGCTGCCGGTGACCTCGGTCGTTCTCGTCCTGTCGTCCGCGCTGCCCCTGGCCGTTCTCATGGCGCCCGCCCTCGGCGCCTGCGTGGGGATGGCCGGGCTGCCTTCGGCCCGGTCGCCCCGGCGGGGTGGGCTGGCCCTGCTGGGCGGAATGCTGGTGTTCCTGGTCTCGGTCTTCCTCTACTACGCCGCCTACGACACCGACCTGGGCTTCCCCAACAGCGCGGTGCCCGTGCTGCTGTCGGGTCTGCTCACCGTGGTGGCGATCCTGGCGGTGAGGGGAGGGAAGATCGACCTCGCCGGGCGGCCCCGCGCGGCCCGGTTCGCGGTCACGGCACTGTCCACGGCCGTCGTCGCCGCCGCCCTCGCCTGGCAGCCGCTGCCGGACGTGCGGGCCAGAGCGGGGAACGAGTTCACGCTCGTCGCCTACAACATCCGGATGGGGTTCGGCCTGAAGGGCACCCTCGACCTCGACCGGATCGCCGCCTGGGCGAAGAGCGAACGTCCCGACGTGGTGCTGCTGAGCGAGGTCGACCGGGGCTGGCTCCTCAACGGCGGCCACGACGACCTGGCGCGCATCGCGAGAGGACTCGGCATGCGGTACCACTTCGCCCCCGCCGCCGACAGCCTGTGGGGTGACGCGATCATCACCAACCTGCCGGTCAGGCAGATCGCCTCACACCCGCTGGGCAGGCATGACTACCCCACCGGGGCGCAGGCCCAGGCGGCCGTCGTCGAGGTCGGCGGGCAGGAGGTCGGTATCGTCAACACCCACCTGCAGGCGCCGCCCGGCCAGGCACCCGAGGTCGCGGCCATCGCGAAGAGTCTCGCGCCCCGGCCGGTGCTGCTGGCGGGTGACCTGAACACCACGCCCGCCGACCCCGAGATGCGCGTGCTGGAAGCCGCGGGGCTCTCGGATCCCCTGACGGCATTGGGAAATCCTTCTACGTCCCCCGCCGACGCCCCCGTCAAACGCATAGATCACGTCCTGGTGAGCCGGGGTCTGACGGCGGTCGAGGCCCGGGTGCCGCGCGTGGGTTTCTCAGATCACCTGCCTGTTGTGGTCCGGTTGCGCGTAACCAGGGTTTAACAGGCGGGATAATCGACAACATGCGTCTTTCCGCCCGTGTCGACTACGCCCTTCGAGCCGCCGCTGAGCTGGCCGCCTCCGGCAGCGGCCCCACCACCGTGGGCGAGCTGGCCAAGGAGCAGGGAATGCCCCCCAAATACCTGGAGAACATCTTGCTCCAGATGCGCCGGGCAGGTCTGGTCCGCGGCCAGCGCGGCCCCGAGGGTGGTTACGTCCTCGCCAGGCCGGCGGCGGAGATCTCTCTCGCCGATGTGATCCGAGCCGTGGACGGGCCGCTGGCCAACGTCCGCGGCGAGCGACCCGAGCACGTCGGCTACCGGGGAGCGGCCCGTTCCCTGCAGCAGGTGTGGATCGCCCTGCGCGCCAGCGAGCGCGCGATCCTGGAGGAGGTCACCCTGGACCAGATCGCCGCCGACACTCTGCCCGACCGCGTGATGGAACTCGCGGCCGATCCGGCCGCCTGGGACTGACCGCGTCATGCCCGAGGGCGATGCCGTCTACCGCGCGGCCGCCGGCCTGCGGGCCGCCCTCGACGGACGGGTGCTCACCCGGTCCGACTTCAGGGTGCCCCGGTACGCCACGGCCGACCTCACGGGCCGCGCGGTGCTCACGACCGTGTCACGGGGAAAACACCTGCTCACCAGGGTCGACGGCGGGCTGACCCTCCACACGCACCTTCGCATGGACGGAAGCTGGCGAATCCGCCCCGTGGGCGCGCACGTCCGCGGGGGCGACGTCGTGCGGGTGATCCTCGCCAACGAGCAGTGGCAGGCCGTCGGCATCAAGCTCGGCATGGTCGACCTGTTGCGCACCGACCAGGAGAACCAGGTCGTCGGCCATCTCGGGCCCGATCTGCTGGACCCCGCCTGGGACGCCGGGCACGCGGAGCTGGCCGCGCGCAACCTCGCGCGCCATCCGGACGAGACGATCGGGGAGGCCCTGCTCGACCAGCGCAACGTGGCGGGGATAGGCACGATCTGGCGGGCCGAGACGCTGTTCCTGTCGGGGGTGTCGCCGTTCAGGCGCGTCGAAGAGGTCGGGAACCTCGAGAAGATGATGTCGCTCGCCCACAGGCTGCTGGACGCGAGCAAGAGCAACGCGGGTGGTCCGCTGACCACGGGCGACCAGCGCCCCGGAAGGCGCCTCTGGGCGTACGGCCGGGCCGGGCGGCCCTGTCTTCGCTGCGGGAACAAGATGGTCGGCGGTGAGCTCGGGGCGCAGCCATACGAAAGAGTGGTCTTCTACTGCCCCGCCTGCCAGCCCCGTTGACGGGCCCGGTCACCGGACAGCGTGCGAAACACAGACCATCACGAGCCGAACACCCGTGACAGTCCGACTCATCAGGACGGAAAGCCGGTGACCGCGAACTATGCGGCGACCATGTCCTTGACTTCGGGGAAACCGTCGAACTCGGGGCCCGAGATCGTGCTGGACACGGTCTCGGAAACAGGCAGGCGCTCGTGCTCGGGCGCATCGGCCAGAACGGGTGCGTGTTGAAGCTCGGCCAGCGCGAACTGGTCGGAAACCTCGCGGAGCACCTGTGACAGCGGCACGCCGAGGGCACCGCAAATCGAGGCGAGCAGCTCCGAGGACGCCTCCTTCTGGCCACGCTCCACCTCGGACAGGTAGCCAAGGGAGACACGTGCCAGGGTGGAAACCTCACGCAGGGTGCGTGCCTGCCGCACCCGCAGCCGCCGCAGCACGTCACCGAGCAGCTGACGCAGCAGGACCATCTGTCGCTCCCTCCCGGGCGCAGGCGTCTTCACGACGCTCCGCGCGGTCGGTTCGTATCGCCCGTTTTTCGAATGCCCTTCGTACATGCTCCTCGCCGTCATCATTGGTTCGCTCGGCCCCTTTGCCGGGCGTACGCCGGACCTGCTCCTCACCGATGGGTCACGAACCTCACTCACAGCTCCACCGTACCCGCATCGACCAACAGGGCGGCAGACCGTGGGGAGCATGTTCGCTGGTGACGTAACGCGGTAATCATCCGGAATGTTCCCCCATTTGCGCCTCCAGCACACCTCTCAGGAGATCCAAACCCTCCCGCACCGTACTTTCACGGATGTTTTCGCGAGATCCCGGGAAAACCCCGTCTCGCCGCCAGATGGCGCCCTCAGGGCCGCTCACGGCGATGTGGACCGTGCCGACCGCCTTGCCGTCCTGCTCGTCGGGCCCGGCCACGCCGGTCACCGCCAGCCCGTACGTGGAGCCGGTGAGCGCCCGCACGCCGGCCGCCATCGCCGCCGCGACGTCCGGATGGACCGCGCCCTCCCGATCTAGTAGATCTTTTGGGACGCCGAGGATCGCGGCCTTCAGATCGGTGGCGTAGGCGATCACCCCGCCCCGGAAGGCGGCGGAGGCCCCGCTCGGCATGGTCAGCATGGCGCCGATCAGGCCGCCCGTGAGCGACTCGGCCACCGCGACCGTGGCCTTCCGGCGCACCAGGAGGGACAGCACGTCGGCGGCGGCGGCCGAGGTCATCCGCCGCGTGCCTTCTGGGCCACCTTGCGCAGCCGCAGGGCGCGGACGACGTAGTCGACCCCGGTGACCACGGTGACGGCCAGGGCGAGCCCCATGGCCACCCACCTGAGCGGCCCGGGGACGCCGGGGAAGATGTAGAGCGCGATCGCCACGATCTGCAGCACGGTCTTGACCTTGCCGCCGTAGCTGGCGGGGATGATGCCGTGGCGGATCACCGCGAAGCGCAGGGCGGTGACGCCGATCTCCCTGGCGATGATCACGACGGTGATCCACCAGGGGAGCTCGCCGAGCACCGAGAGCGTGACGAGTGCCGCGCCGATCAGCGCCTTGTCGGCGATGGGATCGGCGATCTTGCCGAAATCGGTGATCAGCCCGTACCGCCGGGCCAGCCAGCCGTCGAGCTGGTCGGTCAGGGAGGCGAGCAGGAAGACGACGAGAGCCGCGGTGCGCCAGCCGGAGCCCTCGACGAACAAACAGGCGACGAAGAACGGGACGACCACCAGCCGGAGGACGGTCAGCACGTTGGCGATGTTCCACGGGCTGACCTGCCGAGCCACGGACTCCACTACGGGCTCGGTGCCGATCTCCGGCGGGTTGGTCATGGCCCGGCCTTGATTCGGGCGATCAGGTCGACCCCCTCGGCGTCGACGACCGTGGCCCGCACGATCTGGCCGGGCACGAGGCCGATGCCCTGGACGGTCACCGAGCCGTCGACCTCGGGGCCCTGGTGTGCGGCACGGCCTTCGTAGCCGCCGTCACCCAGGTCTTCCTCGACGAGCACCTCGATCTCGGTGCCGATGCGCTCCTCGGCGCGCTGGGCCGTCAGCTCCTCGGCGAGCTCGGTCAGCGCCGCCACCCGCTCGTCGATCGTGTCCTGGTCGAGCTTGGCGCCGAAGCCCGCGGCCTCGGTGCCGTCCTCGTCGGAGTAGCCGAAGACGCCGATGACGTCGAGGCGGGCCTCTTCGAGGAACCCGACCAGCTCGGCGAACTCGGCCTCGGTCTCCCCCGGGAAGCCGACGATGAAGTTGGAGCGCACGCCGACCTCGGGAGCGCGGTCGCGGACCGTCTCCAGCAGGTCGAGGAACCGGCGCGGGTCGCCGAAGCGGCGCATGCGGCGCAGCACCGGCCCGCTGGCGTGCTGGAAGGACAGGTCGAAGTAGGGCGCGACGCCCTCGGTGCCGGCGATCACGTCGATGAGGCCGGGGCGCAGCTCGGCCGGCTGAAGATAGCTGACGCGGACCCGCTCGATGCCCTCGGTGGCCGCGAGCTCGGGCAGCAGCTTCTCCAGGGCGCGAAGGTCGCCGAGGTCCTTGCCGTAGGAGGTGGAGTTCTCGCTGACGAGCACCAGCTCCTTGACGCCCTGCCCGGCGAGCCACGCGGCCTCGGCCAGCAGCTCGTCGGGACGGCGCGAGACGTACGCGCCGCGGAACGCGGGGATGGCGCAGAAGGTGCAGCGGCGGTCGCACCCGGAGGCGAGCTTCAGCGAGGCCACGGGGCCCCCGGACAGCCGCTTGCGCAGGGTGCGCGGGCCGCTGGCGGGCGCGATGCCCTCGGGCAGCTCGCCGTGGCCGGGGATGTGGGCGTGGGCCCCGCCGGTAGAGCGCTCGACGGGGCTGATGGGCAGCAGCGTGCGGCGGTCACGCGGGCTGTGGGGCTTGAGCGGACGGCCGTCGAGGACGTCATCGAGACGCGCGCCGATGTCGGTGTAGTCGTCGAAGGAGATGACGGCGGAGGCCTCGGGAAGCGCCTCCGCCAGCTCCTTGCCGTAGCGCTCGGCCATGCAGCCGGCGGCGACCACCTTGGCGCCGGAATCCGACGCGGCGAGCAGCGTGTCGATGGAGTCCTTCTTCGCCGAGTCGATGAAGCCACAGGTGTTGACGACGACGACATCGGGGTTGTCGTCGTCGAGCTGCCACCCGGCGGCCTCCATGCGCGCGGCGAGCTCCTCGGAGTCGACTTCGTTGCGCGCGCAGCCCAGTGTGATCAGCGATGCGGTTCGGCGGGAAGACATGATGGCTCTACGGTATCGGGAGTTGGCCACCGCCTGACGCACTCCCCCCGTTCTTCCGCCACCCGCCGCCCTGAGCCGCGCCTATGGATCACGTCGGGCGGCGCCGCCGGGAGCGACCGGGGTCAGGTCCGATCGCGACCGGGATCATCTGGAGCCGGGCTCTTCCGGGCCGAAGGATCTGCGGACGAGCTGCCCGACCTTCCCCGGCACGCCGACGTGCTTGCCGTTCACCTGAAGATCGACTCCTCCGGCGTTGCCGATGGTGACCCGCATCTCCTTGTGCGTCTTCCAGGTGGCGGTCTGCCCCGCGGGCATCGTGCCGCGGAACATCTGCTTGCCCTTGCTGTCGCTGACCTCCACCCACGACGGCTTGTTGGCCTTGACCTGGAGTGTCACCAGGTCGCTCGCCGGCTTGGCCGCCTTCGGGTTGGTGGAGGGCCTGGTCGTGGTGGACCCCTTGGGGGTGGGCGTGGGCTTCAGATCGGCACCCGTGGCGAGAGTGTCGCCGGAGCCGCTCATCACCCGGGTCACGCCGAAGACCGCGACGATGGCCAGGGCTATCGCCATCGCGGTGGACCAGTTGGGGCTGCGGCGGTCGCGAAGTTTGATCGTGCTCTCGGCCTGGAAGACCGCCGCGGCGCGCACGGGAAGCGGCACACCACCGTGTTCCTCGTCGTACTGGTGCACGATGACGTCGGGATCGAGCCCGAGCGTCCTGGCGATGTTGCGGACGTGACCTCTCGCGTAGAAGTCGCCCCCGCAGAGCGAGAAATCGTCCCGCTCTATGGCGTAGATGACCGTTTCTCTGACCCGCGTGCGGCCGCTCAGCTGAGCGACCGTCATGCCTGCCGCGTTGCGTGCCGCGGCCAGCGTCACTCCAATGCTCATACGTCCCCCTCGCCGTGCACCTGCGCTGCGCCCGTATTCCGACGATGCGTAGTCATTCACATTCAACCAGTTATCGAGGGGGACGGTGGCGGAGGGGTCACTCTCCCCGCAAGTCGGCGAGCAGGCCGGGCAACTCATCGGGTTTCACCATGACCTCGCGAGCCTTGGAGCCCTCGCTCGGGCCGACGACGTTCCTGCTCTCCAGCAGGTCCATCAGGCGGCCGGCCTTGGCGAACCCGACGCGCAGCTTGCGCTGCAGCATCGAGGTGGAGCCGAACTGCGTGGACACGATCAGCTCGGCCGCCTGGACCAGCAGGTCGAGGTCGTCGCCGATGTCCTCGTCGATCTCGCGCTTGGCCGTCGCGACCGCGGCGACGTCGTCGCGGTACTCCACCTGCATCTGCGCCTTGCAGTGGCCGACGACGTCGTTGATCTCCTTCTCGGACAGGAAGGCGTTCTGCAGCCGCATGGGCTTGCTCGCGCCCATCGGCAGGAAGAGCGCGTCGCCCTGCCCGACGAGCTTCTCGGCGCCCGGCTGGTCGAGGATGACCCGGGAGTCGGCGAGCGAGGAGGTCGCGAACGCCAGCCTGGACGGCACGTTCGCCTTGATGAGGCCGGTCACGACGTCGACCGACGGGCGCTGGGTGGCGATGACCAGGTGGATGCCCGCGGCGCGCGCGAGCTGGGTGATGCGGACGATGGAGTCCTCGACGTCCCGGGGGGCGACCATCATGAGGTCGGCCAGCTCGTCGATGATGACGAGCAGGTAGGGATAGGGCTGGTAGACCCGCTCGCTCCCGGGCGGGGGCACCAGCTTGCCCGCCCGCACCGCCTTGTTGAACTCGTCCACGTGCCGGAAGCCGCTGGCGGCTAGGTCGTCGTAGCGGCGGTCCATCTCGCCGACGACCCATTCGAGGGCCTCTGCGGCCTTCTTCGGGTTGGTGATGATGGGCGTGATCAGGTGGGGGATGCCCTCATAGGTGTTCAGCTCCACCCGCTTGGGGTCGACGAGCACCATGCGCACCTCGTCGGGCGTGGCCCGCATCAGGATCGAGGTGATGAGCCCGTTGACGCACACCGACTTGCCGGCGCCGGTGGCGCCCGCGATGAGCAGGTGGGGCATCTTGGCCAGGTTGGCCACTATGGTGCGGCCCTCGACGTCCTTGCCGAGCCCCACGATCATCGGGTGGTGGTCGGCCATGGCCACCTGCGAGCGGAGCACGTCGCCGAGGCTGACCAGGTCCTTGTCGGTATTGGGGATCTCGACCCCGATCGCCGACTTGCCGGGAATCGGGGACAAGATCCGGACATCTGCCGATTTAACGGCATAGGCGATGTTCTTGGTGAGGGCGGTGACCTTCTCCACCTTCACCGCCGGCCCCAGCTCGATCTCGTACCGCGTGACCGTCGGGCCCCGGGTGAACCCGATCACCTGGGCGTCGATGGCGAACTGCTCCAGGACGCTGCTGAGCGCGTTGACCACAATGGTGTTCGCCTTGGTCTGCGGCTTCGGGGCGCTGCCAGGGCGCAGCACCTGCACATCCGGCAGGGCGTACGGGCCCGCCTGCGGCGAGAGCACGAGCTGCTCGACCTTGCGCGGCGGCGGCGAGGGATGGGGAGGCTCGGGCACGCCCGGCGGCTCCGGCGGCTCGTCCTCGTCCACCAGGCCGGGCACGATCTCCGGGGAGTGGTCGGAGACCTTGCCGGGGGCGTCGGCGATGAGCGGGGTGTCGTAGGGCTTGATGTGCTCGCCGAGCTCCTGCTCGCCACCCTTGCCGGCGCCGGAGGACGTGCCGCGGGGCTTGCGGGGGCGCCTGACGCGCTCGCCCGTCTTGCCCGGGGCCGCCTCTCCCCCGCTCTTCTGGAAGAGCATGTGCTGGATCTCGGCCAGGCGCTCGGGCACCCGGTGGACCGGCGTCGCGGTGATCACGAGCACCCCGAACCCCGAGAGCAGCAGGAGCAGCGGGATCGTGATGAACGCCGGCAGGATGCTGGCCGGCGGCGCGGAGACGATGAACCCGATCATGCCGCCGGCCGCCGAGACCTTGTCCATGCCGTCGGTCTTGGCCGGGCCCGAGGGGTACGGCGTGGCGTGCGCGACGTGGATGATGCCGAGCAGGCCGGCCAGCAGGGCGGTCCAGCCGATCATCATGCGGCCGGTGTCGGCGTTCTGGTCGGGATGCCTGAGCAGGCGCCACGCGATCAGCGCGAGCAGGATGGGCACGGACCAGGCCAGCGACCCCAGGGCGCCGCGCATGACGGCGTCGACCACCGTCGCGACCGTCCCGTGGGTGGTGCGCCAGGTCATCGCGGCGAGGACGATCGCCCCTCCCAGCACCGCCAGGCCGAGGCCGTCGCGGCGGTGGGCCGGGTCGAGCTCGCGGGCCTGCTGCCCGAAGGCGCGCGCGGCGGTGCCGATGCCGTTCGCGAAGAGCAGCCACACGCCGATGAACAGCTTGCCGATCGCCAGGAAGACCCAGCTGATCGGGTCGGGGGGTGCGGATGCCGGACGGCGGGCGGGCGGTCGGCCCCCCGACCGCGCGCCCGTGGCCCGCGTGCCGGTCGGCCGCTTGGCGGGGGACGTTCGCGACGACGTGGACCGCTTCGCCGACCCCTTTGGGGTGGTTTTCGACGTACGGGTGGCCATGGTACCGAGGGTACGCATGAGGCGGGCTTGGCGCTCGGACGGCGCGCCGGGCCTTCACGCGAATGTGTTCTATGTATTGACATCACGTTTCATGTAATGGAATCTCCATCCAATGGCAAGTTGGAAGGAGGACTGATGTCCGCACCGTTGGCCACGTCGGACTTCTCGATCTGCCAGAAGACGATGCGGACGGCCCCCTTGCGCGCCTTGAGAATGTCGACGGCACTTCTGTCACGGCGGCCACGAAGTCACGGCGCTGGCCCATGGTCCGCCCCGACAGCATTTCCACGGTGATGTTTGGCATGTTGTCCTCCGATTTGGCATCTGTTGCATGACATAAAATCAAATTCCACTACATGAACCAAGAAGGAGTTCGCCGTGGACGTGATGGTGATCGGGGAGCCGCTGGTCGAGTTCTCGGCGTCCGCTCCCCTGACCGAGGCGGACACCTTTCACCTGTCCTTCTCCGGTGACGCGCTGAACGCCGCCGTGGCGGCCGCCGCGACCGGCGCGCACGTCGCCCTGGTGACGCTGGTGGGCGAGGACGAGTTCGGGGAGCGGCTGATCCGCTTCGCCGCCGCCCACGGCGTCGACACCCGCTGGATGCGCCAGGGCCCGGGCTCCACCGGCGCCTACGCCGTGGGCGCCGACCCGAGCGGGGAGCGCGCCTTCGGCTACATGCGGGCGGGCAGCGCGGCCTCCAGGATGGGCCCGTCGGACGTCTCGGCGGCCCCTCTCGCGCAGACGTCCGTCCTGCTCGTCAGCGGCGTCACCGCCGCGCTGTCGGCCTCCTGCGCCCACGCGGTGCGCCACGCCGCCGAGATCGTGCACGAGGCCGGGGGCAAGGTCGTCTACGACCCGAACTACCGCTCGCGGCTCACCGGCGCCGAGGCGGCGGCCGGCGCGCTCGCGGAGCTCGCCCCGTACGCCGCCCTGGTGACCCCCTCGTGCCCCGGCGACAGCCTGCCGCTCCTCAATACCGCAGACCCCGCCGAGGCCGTACGGGCGTGCCTGGGGCTCGGCGCGCGGGCCGTGGCCATCACCCGGGGTGCCGACGGGGTGCTTCTCGGCGAGCGGGACGGCGGGCCGCCCGTGGAGATCCCCGCCGTCCCCGCGGGGACGATCGTGGACCAGACCGGGGCGGGCGACGCCTTCGCCGGGACGGTCGCGGCCAGGCTCTCCGCCGGAGACCCGCTCCGCGAGGCCGTACGGGCCGGCACGGCCGCCGCGGCCGTCAGCCTGGAGGGCCAGGGAGGCACCGGGCGGGTGGCAACGCCCGAGGACATCCAGCGGCTGCTCGGGGAGCTTTCAGGAACGTCCGACACGACCTTGGCGTGACGGCCGGACGGCCGCTCTGACGGGTCAGCGCGCGACGGCCGCGGTCGGGGCGCCGAGGGCGAGCGAGACGTCGCGGGCGGCGGCGGTGACCACGGGGGCGAGCTCCTCCAGCACCTCGCTCTCCATGTCCATGGCGAGCGAGGAGATCGAGATGCCGCCCAGCACCCGGCCGGTGTGGTCGAAGACCGCCGCGCCGACGCAGCGGATGCCGGGCTCGTTCTCCTCCTCGTCCATGGCGTAGCCGCGCGCCCGCACCTTGCCGAGGTGCGCCAGCAGGTCGTCCACGCCGGTCAGGGTCGCGGGGGTCAGCCGCGGCAGGCCGGTGCGCCCGGCGACGGCGCGGACCTCGTCGTCGGTCAGTTCGGCGAGGATCGCCTTGCCGATGGCGGTGCTGTGCAGGCGCAGGCTCATGCCGACCCGGGAGGGCATCTGGTAGGGCCTGCGGCCCTCCAGCTTGTCGACGTAGACCGCCTCGTCGCCGCTGCGGATGCCGAAGTGGGTGGTGTAGCCCGTGCTCTCGCGCAGGGCACGAAGGGCGGCGGACGCCTGCCGCGAGGGGTCGAAGCGGCTCATGACCTTGCCCGCCAGGGTGAGGATGCGCGGCCCCGGCTCGTACCCCCCGGCGCCGTCGGGGCGGGCGAACCCCCACTCGACGAGCGACTGCAGGATGCGGTGAACGGTCGACTTGGAGACGCCGGTCGCCGCGGCGATGTCGGTCACGCGGTGGTGCTCGGCGATCGCCTCGAGCACCGCCAGCGCCTTGTCGATGGAGCTGCCTTGCCTGACCACGTCCTGAGCCTACTAACAGGCATCCCGTAGTACGGTCCGCGCCGGCGGCGTCACCGGGCGAGCCAGCCCCCGTCGACGGCCAGCACGTGCCCGTTGACGTAGCCGGAGGCGCGCGAGGCCAGGAAGACGGAGGCGCCGACCAGGGTGGCGGGAGGCCCGGGTGGCGAGGTAGACGACGTCGAAGTGGTCGAGCCGGGCGAGGTGGACGGTCTCACCGGTGACCTCGGCGAGCCAGTCGAGGGCGTCGCGCGCGAGCCGCACCACCGGGTCGCCGTCGATGTAGGTCGCGCCGACCAGCAGGGCGCGCATGCCGATGCGGTAGAGCGTGCCGGTGACGTCGGTCTCGATCCAGCCGAGGCCCACCAGCGTGCGGAGCAGCGCGTGGAGGCTGCTCTTGGGATAGCCGAGCTTGCCCTCGCCGGTCATGACCCGATGACGCGACCGCCCAGCCAGGCGTACTCCGGATCGGCATGGTCGAGCTCGGGGAACTCCGCCGCGTACGCCTCGGCGTCGTCCCTCGGCTCGTAGCCGAGCGCCGCCCCGGCGGCCGGGTCCCACCAGTTGCGGGCGTTGGCCGAGACGCCCCAGACCGTGGCGTACGTCAGGTCCGGCGCCGTCAGGCACGCGTGGACCAGCCGCACCATGTCACCCGGGCTGATCCAGGTGGACAGCGCGCGGGCGTTGGGCGGTCGCCGGTCGAACGTGCCGATGCGCAGGGCGGCCACCCGCATGCCGTACCTGTCGGAGTAGTAGCGGCCGAGGGCCTCGCCGTAGGCCTTGGAGACGCCGTAGTGCGAGTCGGGGGCCACGGGGGTGTCCGCCGGCACGAGTTCCCCGCGCGGCGTGAAGCCCACTGAGTGGTTGCTGCTGGCGTAGACGACGCGCTCGACCCCGGCCTGCCGGGCGGCCTCGAAGACGCGGTAGGTGCCCTCGATGTTCGCCGTGAGCAGGTCCTCGAACGTCGCGGAGGTCGAGGGGATGCCGGCCAGGTGGACGACGGCCGTGACCCCCTTCATGGCCTGTTCCAGCACCGCTGCGTCCGAAATATCCCCACAAATCACTTCATAGGTGGTGTCGTGGATGGGAGTCCTGTCCAGGAGCCTCAGCGTGTGGCCGTACCCGGGAAGCCCGCCGGCCAGGCACGCGCCGATGCGACCCGCGGCACCCGTCACCAGAACGTTTTTCACCATGTCGCAACCGTATGGGCGGCGACGTGGTCGAAGTCAAGATCGTCGCCCAGTCCCGGCCGCGTGGGCAGCGCGACGTTCCCCGACGCGTCCAGCGGGTCGACGATCGAGCGGAGGTGCGGCGGAGGGGCGTCGTAGCCCCTGTGTCAGCCGACCTCGGCAAGCCAGCGCTCGTGGGCCCCCGAGAACGGGGGCACGCGATCCTGCACGGCGGTCATCAGCCAGGCGGCCGACCGCTCCGCCTGGGTGATCACCTCTTCGGGGTAGGAGTAGCGGACCTGGTGCTCGGCGAACTCGTCCTCGTCGTCGAGCAGGACACGCCCGTCGCGCATCCTGATCACGTCGAGATCGAGGTCGACCATGGTCACCTGACCGTCCCGCCACCGCGGGACGGTCGTGATGTCGCAGTAGATCGACGCCTTGCTCGGCATGCCGTTGAAGGTGGCGGTCCACCAGAGGTCACGCGGGAACAGCATGACGAACGGCTGCCGCCAGACGATCGGCGGCTCGCTCCCCCTGCTGCCGCTGGTGCCGGCCGGGCAGCCGGTCCAGACGCCGTGCTCGTCCTCCCCCAGCAGCCGTGCCCCGTGGTGCCAGTGGAGTGAAC
The DNA here is from genome assembly GCF_040685555.1 of Sphaerisporangium sp. NPDC088356. Lineage (NCBI taxonomy): Bacteria > Bacillati > Actinomycetota > Actinomycetes > Streptosporangiales > Streptosporangiaceae > Sphaerisporangium > Sphaerisporangium sp. NPDC088356. Next base: position 47,760 of record NZ_JBFBIK010000005.1, on the reverse strand, counting down.
CGTCGAACTTGGTGTAGACGATGTCGACCGCTGTGCCGGTGATGTCCGCCCCGTGGGCCTGGACGCTCACCGGCGATCAGCTCGTTTCGCGCGCATGCGGCTCCTCGTGCGTGGCCGAAGTCCTCCAGCACGGAAAACCTACGCCCGCTCAGACCTCCACGACCACCGGAATAATCATGGGCCGGCGACGGTAGGTGTCGCTCACCCAGCGCCCGACGATGCGGCGCGTCAGCCGGCGCATCTGCTGGAGGTCGGCGACCCCGTCGGCCCCGGCCTCCTGAAGCGCCTTCTCGATCAGCGGGATGACCGCGTCGAACGCCTCGATCTCGATGCCGGACCCGCGAGCGTAGACCTCGGGCCCGCCGCTCACCTTGCCCGTCGTCGAGTCGACCACGACGACGACGGAGATGAACCCCTCGTCGCCGAGGATGCGCCGGTCCTTCAGCGCGACGTCGGTGACCGCCCCCACCGAGGAGCCGTCGACGTAGACGTAGCCGCACGGCACCGCGCCCACGATCTTCGCCCGGCCGTCGACCAGGTCGACCACCACGCCGTCCTCGGCGATGACGATGTGGTCGTCGGGCACGCCGGTCAGCGCCGCGAGCTTGGCGTGGGCACGCATGTGGCGCCACTCGCCGTGCACGGGCATGAAGTTGGACGGCTTGGTGAGGTTCAGGACGTACAGGAGCTCGCCCGCGGCCGCGTGGCCGGAGACGTGCACCAGCGCGTTGCCCTTGTGGATCACTCGGGCGCCCCAGCGGGTGAGCCCGTTGATGACCTTGTTGACGGCCGTCTCGTTGCCGGGCACCAGCGAGGACGCCAGCAGGACGGTGTCCCCCTCGGCGACGCGGATCGGGTGGTCGCGGTTGGCCATGCGCGACAGCGCCGCCATGGGCTCGCCCTGCGACCCCGTGCAGATCAGCACGACGTCCTCCGGCGGCCACTCCTCGATCTCGCGGGAGTCGACGAGGATCCCTGGCGGCACCCTGAGGTAGCCGAGGTCCCTCGCGACGCCCATGTTGCGGACCATCGAGCGCCCGATGAGCGCGACCTTGCGGCCGTTCTCCTCGGCGGCGTCGAAGATCTGCTGCACGCGGTGCACGTGAGAGGCGAAGCAGGCCACGATGATGCGCTTGGTCGCGCTGCGGAAGACCTCGTCGATCACCGGGCTGATGGTGCGCTCGCTCGGCACGAAGCCGGGCACCTCGGAGTTGGTCGAGTCGGACATCAGCAGGTCGACGCCCTCGGAGCCGAGCCTGGCGAAGCCGCCGAGGTCGGTGAGACGGCCGTCGAGCGGCAGCTGGTCCATCTTGAAGTCGCCGGTGTGCAGCACGATGCCGGCCGGAGTCCTGATCGCGACGGCCAGGGCGTCCGGGATGGAGTGGTTGACCGCGAAGAACTCGCACTCGAACGGCCCGAACCGCTGCCGCTGCCCCTCGGCCACCTCCACCTTGACCGGCTGGATGCGGTGCTCGGTGAGCTTGCTCTCGATCAGCCCCAGCGTCAGCCGCGACCCCACCAGCGGGATGTTGGCCCGCTCGCGCAGCAAGTACGGCACGGCGCCGATGTGGTCCTCGTGGGCGTGCGTCAGCACGACCGCCTCGATGTCGTCGAGACGGTCCCTGATGTAGTCGAAGTCGGGCAGGATCAGGTCCACGCCCGGCTGGTCGGGCTCTGGGAACAGCACGCCGCAGTCGACGACCAGCAGGCGGCCGTCGAACTCGAAGACCGCCATGTTGCGGCCGATCTCACCGAGCCCGCCCAGTGCGACGATGCGCAGGCCGTTCTCCGGCAGGACCGGAGGAGGTCCGAGCTCGGGATGCGGATGACTCATGCTCTACCCCCGTGTATTCCGGCCCGCCGCTCGCGCACGGCTCCCTCGCCGAACCGTGCGGCACGTCGCGGGCCGAGATCGCTGTGTCTCTCTCTCAAACTCTCTGTTCCTCTCCGCCGCGTTCAGCCCGCGGCGACTCATTCGGATCGTTCTCCGCCGTTCACGTCACGGACGGCGGGCAAGCCAGACAATTTTCGCGCGCCGTACGGACGACGCGCGGCACGTCAGTCGGACAACTTCACGCCGCCCGCGACCAGGTCCTCTCTCAGGACCGCGATCTGGTCGCGGGTCGCGTCCACCAGGGGAAGGCGCACGGGGCCCGCGGACCTGCCGAGCAGGCCGAGGGCCGCCTTCGCCATGATCGCACCCTGCGCGCGGGTCATGATGCCGGTGACCACGGGAAGCAGGCGCTGATTGACCGCGCGTGCCTCCTCGACATGGCCCGACGTGTACATATGGATCATGGTGGCGAGGTCGGCGCCGACCACGTGGCTCACCACGCTCACGAACCCGGCGGCGCCGGACGCGAGCCAGGGCAGGTTGACGGCGTCGTCCCCGGAGTAGAAGGCCAGGCCGGTGGAGGCCATCACCTGGGAGCTGGCGAACAGGTCGCCCTTGGCGTCCTTCACCGCCACGATGCGCGGGTGGGCGCCGAGGCGCAGCAGTGTCTCCGTCTTGATCGCCATACCGGTGCGCGCGGGGATGTCGTACAGCATCACCGGGAGGCCGGTCGCATCGGCCACCGCCGTGAAGTGGCGGTAAAGGCCTTCCTGCGGAGGCTTGTTGTAGTAGGGCGTGACCACCAGCAGGCCATGGGCCCCGGCGCTCTCGGCGGCCTTGGCCAGCTCTACCGAGTGGCGGGTGTCGTTGGTGCCCGCTCCGGCCACCACGGTGGCCCTGTCGCCGACGGCTTCCACCACGGCGCGGAGGATCTCGTTCTTCTCGGCGTCGGTGGTGGTGGGGGCCTCTCCTGTCGTGCCGCTCACGACCAGCCCGTCGTTCTGTTGCTCGTCCACGAGGTAGGTGGCCAGGCGCTGGACACCCTCGAGGTCGACGGCACCGTCGGCCGTGAACGGCGTGACCATCGCGGTCAGCATGCGACCGAAGGGCGCGTCGGAGGTTCCTGTTGGCGATGCCATAGACCGAACGGTACCTGGATCCAAGGAGACGGCGGACCCCGCCACCCCGGTTCGCCGCACGAGGGGACGTAATTAGGGCATGTACCGCTTGCACCGAAGATGGTCGGATATGGATAGAGGCCGCCGATATGTGCTCGGGGGTACACACATCGACGACCTCTACCCATGCAATCGGAGCCGCTTACGGGGGCGTTACACGCTTCTGAGGAGAATTTTCCGATCGTTCACGCCCAGCCGTTCGGCGAGGTTCCCCGGGATGGCCCGACGGGTGGGGAACCGGCCCTCCGGCGGCGCTCACGCGCAGGTGGAAAGCCCGCCGCCCACGGGAGTTGCGAGCCTTGCCACCCCCTCCCGCACGAGATGTAGTCACAGAATCGCGTTTGGTAAAGTTGGGACTCCAACTGCCGCTCATTACTCCCCGCTGTCCTTTGATTACGGCAAGATAGGGAAACGATCTCGAACGCCGTGAGGGATGGACGGATGACTGGTAACGACCCGGTGTACCTCCGCGTGGTCGAAGAGTTGCGGGCGCAGATAGTCGACGGCACGCTGCCGCCGGGCGCGCCCATTCCGTCTCGGGCGCAGCTCACCCAGCGCTTCAGAGTCGGCGAGACCGCCGCCAGGCACGCGCTGCGCGTCCTGGCCGCCGAAGGCCTGATCATCGGCAGGGTCGGCTCCGGGCACTACGTCCGCGAGAAGTCCGTGCTCTACCCCCTGCAGCGATGCCGCTACATCGACCACGACGCCCCGTTCGCCGCCGACATGCAGGCAGGCGGCCACCGCGCCACCTGGGACTGGCGCAGCGAGGCGATCAAGGCCGGGCGCGACACCGCCCGGCGGCTGCGCGTCGAGGAGGGCGACCCCGTCATCCGCACCCGTTACGTCTTCCGCACCGAGGGCAAGCCCATGCAGCTCGCCACCTCCTACGAGCCGGCCGATCTCGGCAGGGCGCAGTCCTTCCCCGAGGAGGGCACCAACGGCCGCAAGAGCCTCGTGGCCCGCATGTCCGCCGCGGGCATCAAGATCACCGATATCCGCGAGAGCGTCCACACCCGCGTACCCCAGCCGACCGAGAGCGACCTGCTCGACCTGCCCACCGGGGTGCACGTCCTCCATGTCGAGCGCACCCACTGGTCGGGCGACCGTCCGGTGGAGACCAGCGACATCGTCGTCCCCGGCGACCGCTTCCGCCTCGTCTACTCCGTCCCGCTCGGCGCCTGACCCGGCCTCCACACCACCCGGTCCCGTCCGGCCCACGTCGGCCCGCGTACGTGGCCGTCGACCGCGCTGGAGTTCCTCGGCTCCCCCGCCTGGCGGCGCCACCGCGCGTCGGTGACGGCGGAGCTCACCGTGCGGCGCGACGCGCTGGCGGCGGCCCTCGCCCGCCACCTTCCGTCCGCGCAGGTCCGGCTCCTCCCCGAGGGCGGCCTGCACCTGTGGGTACGGCTGCCGCGCGAGGTGGACGAGACCGCCCTGGTCGAGAGCGCCCAGCGTGCGGGGGTCCTGGTGAGCCCCGGCACGATCTACCACTCCGCCGAGCCCTCCTCGCCCCACATCCGGGTGACGCACATCGCGGCGGCCCACGTCGCCGAGCTGGCGGAGGGAGTGCGCCGTCTCGGCTCGGCCCTGGACACCCAGCTCGCGGCGAGGGGCCGCTGACCCGCACTCCCGCGCGAAACCGGTGGTCGTTGATTCTTGAGCAACCCTCAACTGTCCTAAAGTGGTGAGATGAACGGGCCGGCGGAGTTGCTCCGCGACTTCGTGAACACCTACGACGTCGAGGGCGACACCGACGAGCTGGCCTCCCCCGCCGAGCTCGCCGTCTGGCTGCGGGAACGCGGGCTGATCTCCGCGACCGACCGGGCCGTGGACGACGACTGGGCGCTCGCCATCGGCCTGCGCGAGGGGCTCCGGTCCGCGCTGCGCCACAACCACTCCCGGGACGCCGCGCCGCATCCAATGACGAGCGGGCTGGACGCCGCGCTGGCGGCGCTCCCGATGCGGGTCACGCTCGCGGGCGGGGCACCCGGGTCCGAGCCGCTGAGCACCGGCGCCACGAGAGGCCTCGGGCTCCTGGCGGCGGCCGTCCTCGACGCGCACGCCCGGGGCGACTGGCCCCGCCTCAAGGTTTGCGCGGAAGACGGCTGCCAGTGGGCGTTCATCGACTCGTCCAAGAACCGCTCGCGCTCGTGGTGCTCGATGCGCATCTGCGGCAACCGCACCAAGACCCGCGCCTACCGGGCCAGGCGCCAGCAGGACACGCCGCGCCCCTCCTGAGAGACGGCAGCATGGGGTCACAGCTCGCCACCGCGGAGGCTCCGTGTCCTCGGAGCCGGCGAACCCCGATACGGTGTGGGACAGACGAAAGGGGGCCGGCCGACATGGCAGACGTGGGGGTGCGCGCCGCGCGCCGCGAGGACGTCCCAGCGGTGACGGCCACCCAGATCCGGGCCTGGAAGAGCGGATACCGCCATCTCCTGCCCGAGGGGCCTCTGGAGCAGATGACCGGCCCGTCGGCCGAGGAGCTGTGGAACCGCCAGTGGGAGGAGGCCGTCACGACGCCGCCCACGCCGCGGCACCGCCTCCTGGTCGCCGTCGAGACCGAGGACGCCCTGAGCTCCCTGGCGAGCGGCCACGGCGAGCCCGGCGGCCAGCGGGTGGTCGGGATGGCCTCGCACGCTCCCGCCGAGGACGCCGACCTCGACCCCTCGACCACGGCCGAGCTGCTCACCATCCTGATCGACCCCGACCACGTGCGGCGGGGGCACGGCAGCCGCCTGCTCAACGCGACCGTCGACCACCTCCGCGACGACGGCTTCGCCACCGTGGTCACCTGGGTCTTCGCCGACGACGAGGCGATGGTGGGGTTCCTGACCTCCGCCGGGTGGGGGCCCGATGAGGCCGAGCGCATCCTCGACATGGGCCGCCCGATCCGCATGATCCGCCTCACGACCGACATCAGCTGACTTCCCACCCCGGCCGGACGGCTCCACGCCGACGACCGGGAGCCTTGGCATGCCCCGGGCACAGGCCACGGGCGTGCCATGAAATACCCTGCATACGCAAATTCCCGCCCCCCCAGGGAGCGAACGCTCCTGGGGCGGGAACCGGATCCTTCGAAGAGGGGCGACGTTGGCGACACCCGCTCAGTGGCTCGCCGGGGCACGGCCCCGCACCCTTCCCGCGGCGGTGGTCCCCGTCGCCGTGGGCACGGGCGTGGCCGTCTGGTACGGCGGAGCGGTCTGGTGGCGAGCCCTCCTGGCCCTGTTCGTGGCGCTGATCCTGCAGGTGGGCGTGAACTACGCCAACGACTACAGCGACGGCGTGCGCGGCACCGACGAGGACCGCGTGGGCCCGCTCCGGCTCGTCGGCTCCCGGGTGGCGGCTCCCCGGTCGGTGCTGGCCGCCGCGCTCGGGTGCTTCCTCGCGGCGGCGGTCGCGGGCCTGGTCCTGGTCGTGGTGACCGGGGCCTGGTGGCTGCTGCTCGTAGGCGCGCTGGCGATCGCCGCCGCCTGGTTCTACACCGGAGGCTCCCGCCCGTACGGCTACCGCGCGCTCGGCGAGATCTCGGTGTTCGTGTTCTTCGGCCTGGTGGCCGTGGCCGGCACGACGTACGTGCAGATGGAGCGCCTCCCGTGGCCGGCCGTGGCGGCCGCCGTGCCGGTCGGGCTGCTGGCCTGCGCGCTGCTCGTCGTGAACAACCTGCGCGACGTCGTGACCGACGGCCCGGCGGGCAAGCGCACGCTCGCGGTCGTGCTGGGCGACGCCCGCACCCGCGTGCTCTACAGCGCCTGCCTGCTGCTGCCGTTCGCCATCGCGCTGGCCCTGGCGTTCGTACGGCCGTTCACCCTGCTGACCGTGCTCGCACTACCGCTCGCCCTCGGGCCGGTGAAGGCCGTGCGGGGCGGGGGGAACGGGCGCGCCCTGATCGCCACGCTTCAGCAGACGGGGCGTCTCCAGCTCGTCTTCGGCCTGCTCTTCACGATCGGCCTGGCCCTATGAAAGCCTCTCCCCGCCCGGTGAGGCTTCCGCCTCGCCAGGACCTTCCCCGGCCCTAGAGGGCCCCTCCAGGGCCTGCGCAGGGGGCTCAGAGGTCGAGAAGGTTCTCAAGGCCGACGGTGAGGCCCGGAAGCTCACGGACGCGGCGGACGCCGAGGAGCACGCCGGGGGTGAACGACGAGCGGTTCATCGTGTCGTGACGGATCGTCAGGATCTCGCCGTCGCCGCCCAGCAGCACCTCCTGGTGGGCGATCAGGCCCGCCAGGCGCACGCCGTGAACCCGCACACCGTCGACGTCGGCCCCGCGGGCACCGTCGAGCTCGGAGGTCGTCGCGTCCGGCATGGGGCCGAGGCCCGCCTTGCGCCGCGCCTCGGCGACCAGCTCGGCCGTGCGGCGCGCCGTGCCCGAAGGGGCGTCGGCCTTGTTGGGGTGGTGGAGCTCGACGATCTCGACGGACTCGAAGTAGCGCGCGGCCTGCTGGGCGAAGTGCATCATCAGCACGGCGGCGATGCCGAAGTTGGGGGCGATCAGGGCGTTGACGCCCGGATGCTCGCCGAGCCAGCCCCGCACGGTCGCGAGGCGGGCGGCGTCGAACCCGGTCGTGCCCACCACCGGGTGGATGCCGTGCTCGACACACCACTTGAGGTTGTCCATGACCACGTCGGGGTGGGTGAAGTCGACCACCACCTCGGCGGGGGTCAGCGACTCGATGGGATCGCCGGCGTCGACCGCCGCCACCAGCTCCATGTCGTCCGCCGCGTGGACGGCCTTGCACACCTCGACACCGACGCGCCCGCGGGCGCCCAGAACTCCAACCCTGATCACGACGCCCAAGCGTAGCGCGAAGAGAAGGCCCGGACCCCTCGCGGGGCCCGGGCCTGGTCACGTCGCGGCCGTCACTCGACGGAGGCGCTGAAGTCCTTGTCGCCGTACGGCCCGATGACGGCCAGCGTCATCGGCTGGGAAAGGATCTCCCTGGCCACGGAGTCGACCTCCTCCGGGGTGACGGCGTCGATGCGCGCCAGCACCTCGTCGACCGACATCAGCGTGTCGTACACCAGCTCGCTCTTGCCGATGCGCGACATGCGCGAGCCGGTGTCCTCCAGGCCGAGCACGAGACCGCCGCGCATCTGGCCCTTGCCGCGCCCGATCTCGTCCTCGGTGATGCTGTCGGCGACGACCCGGGTGATCTCCTCGCGGCAGATCTTCAGCACGTCGTCGATCTTGGCGGGAAGGCACCCCACGTAGATCCCGAACTGGCCGGTGTCCGCGTACTGGGCCGTGAAGCTGTACGCCGAGTACGCGAGGCCGCGCTTCTCACGGATCTCCTGGAAGAGCCGGGACGACATGCCCCCGCCCAGGGCGGCGTTGAGCACGCCCAGGGCGAAGCGCCGGTCGTCCGTACGAGAGAACGCGGTCGTGCCGAGGACCAGGTTGGCCTGCTCGGTCGGCCGGTCGACCACGCGCACGCCGGAGCGCGGTGAGGCGCCCTCGCCGGACAGGCGCGGCGGGACGGGCGTCCCGGAACCGCCGAGCGCGCCCGCCCGCTGGTAGGCCGAGGCCACCAGCTCCACCACCCGCTCGTGGGTGACGTTGCCGCACACCGAGACCACGGTGTGCGGGGGCTGGTAGTAGCTCTGGTAGTACTCGGCGATGCGGTCACGCGACAGCTCGTTGATCGACTCGACCGACCCGAGGATGGGCCGCCCGATGGGCGTGTCGCCGTACAGCTCCGCCGAGAACTGCTCGTGCACGACGTCCGACGGGTCGTCGTCGTGCATGGCGATCTCCTCCAGGATCACGCCGCGCTCGGACTCGACGTCCTCGGCGGTGATCAGGGAGGAGGTCACGACGTCGGCCAGCACGTCGATGGCCAGCGGCAGATCCTCGTCGAGCACCCGCGCGTAGTAGCAGGTGTACTCCTTGGCGGTGAAGGCGTTGATCTCGCCGCCGATGCCCTCGATCGCCGCGGAGATCTCCAGGGCGTCGCGGGTGGGAGTGCCCTTGAACAGCAGGTGTTCGAGGAAGTGGGTGGCCCCCGTGTGCTCGGAGGCCTCGTCACGCGATCCGATGCCGACCCACATGCCGACCGCGACGGAACGCACGGTCGGCATGGTCTCGGTCACCACCCGGAGACCACCGGGAAGGACGGTGCGCTGTACGACCCCGGCACCGTCCCTGCCGGGGTGCAGAGTGGTGGTGGTCACGAGTTGCGGTCGTCCCGTCCGCCGCGGGTGCGCGACCGGCGCGGCCGGTCGCCGTTGCGCTCGCCACGGTCGCCGCGCTCGTCACGCGGCTCGGCGGAGTCGGCCTGGCTCGGGCCCTCGTCGGTCGAACCGCCCTCGGCCTTGGCCGCGGCCTCCTTCTCGATGACCTCGACGGGGACCAGGGACAGCTTGCCGCGCGAGTCGATCTCGGCGATCTCCACCTGGATCTTGTCGCCGACGTTCATGACGTCCTCGACGTTCTCGATGCGCTTGCCGCCGTGCAGCTTGCGGATCTGCGAAACGTGCAGCAGGCCGTCCTTGCCGGGGAGCAGGCTGACGAACGCGCCGAAGGCCGCGATCTTGACGACCGTGCCCAGGTAGCGCTCGCCGATCTCCGGCATGTGCGGGTTCGCGATCGAGTTGATCGTGGTCCGCGCGGCCTCGGCCGACGGGCCGTCGGTCGCGCCGATGTAGATCGTGCCGTCGTCCTCGATCGTGATCTCGGCGCCGGTGTCGTCCTGGATCTGGTTGATCATCTTGCCCTTCGGGCCGATGACCTCTCCGATCTTGTCGACCGGGACCTTGATCGTGATGATGCGCGGCGCGGTCGGGTTCATCTCCGCCGGGGAGTCGATCGCCTCCTGCATCACGTCGAGGATCGCGAGACGGGCGGCCTTGGCCTGCTTGAGCGCGCCCGCCAGGACCGACGCCGGGATGCCGTCGAGCTTGGTGTCGAGCTGCAGCGCCGTGATGACGTCACGGGTGCCGGCGACCTTGAAGTCCATGTCGCCCATGGCGTCCTCGGCACCGAGGATGTCGGTGAGCGTGACGAACTGGCCGCCCTCGCCGATGAGGCCCATCGCGATGCCCGCGACCATCTCCTTGAGCGGGACACCCGCGTCCAGGAGCGCCATGGTCGAGGCGCAGACCGAGCCCATGCTGGTCGAGCCGTTGGAGCTCAGCGCCTCCGACACCTGGCGGATGGCGTACGGGAACTCCTCGCGGCTCGGGAGCACCGGCACGAGCGCCCGCTCGGCGAGCGCGCCGTGGCCGATCTCGCGGCGCTTGGGCGAGCCCACGCGGCCGGTCTCACCGGTGGAGTAAGGCGGGAAGTTGTAGTTGTGCATGTAGCGCTTGGTGCGCTCGGGGTTGAGCGTGTCGATCATCTGCTCCATGCGGAGCATGTTCAGCGTGGTGATGCCCAGGATCTGGGTCTCGCCGCGCTCGAACAGGGCCGACCCGTGGACCCTCGGGACCACCTGGACCTCGGCGCTGAGCTGCCGGATGTCCTTGGTGCCGCGGCCGTCGATGCGGACGCCCTCGCTGATCACGCGCTCGCGCATGAGCTTCTTGGTCAGCGAGCGGAAGGCGGCGGAGATCTCCTTCTCGCGGCCCTCGAAGTCGGGGCCCAGCTTCTCCAGGGCGAGAGCCTTGACCCGGTCGAGCTCGGCCTCGCGCTCCTTCTTGCCGGCGATCGTCAGCGCGGAGGCCAGCTCGCTGCGCACCGCGCCCGCGACGGCCTCGTACACGTCCTCCTGGTAGTCGAGGAAGACGGGGAACTGCGCGGTCTCCTTGGCGGCGACCTGAGCGATCTTGTTCTGCGCCTCGACGAGCACCTTGATGAACGGCTTCGCCGCCTCCAGGCCCTCGGCGACGGTCTCCTCGGTCGGGGCGACCGCGCCCTCGTTGACCAGCTTGAGCGTGTCGCGGGTCGACTCGGCCTCGACCATCATGATCGCGACGTCGCCGTCCTCCAGGACCCGGCCGGCGACGACCATGTCGAAGGTCGCGCCCTCCAGCTCCGAGTGGGTCGGGAACGCCACCCACTGGCCGCTGATCAGCGCGACGCGGACGCCGCCGATCGGGCCGGAGAAGGGCAAGCCGGCCAGCTGCGTCGACAGGCTCGCGGCGTTGATGGCCACGACGTCGTACAGGTGGTCGGGGTTGAGCGCCATGATCGTCGCCACGACCTGGACCTCGTTGCGCAGGCCCTTGACGAAGGACGGGCGCAGCGGGCGGTCGATCAGGCGGCAGGTGAGGATGGCGTCCTCGGACGGCCGGCCCTCACGGCGGAAGAACGAACCGGGGATCCGGCCCGCGGCGTACATCCGCTCCTCGACATCCACGGTGAGCGGGAAGAAGTCCAGGCTCTCCTTGGGATGCTTGGACGCGGTGGTGGCGGACAGGACCATCGTCTCGTCGTCCAGGTAGACGACGGAGCTTCCCGCCGCCTGGCGCGCGAGCCGCCCGGTCTCGAACCGGATGGTACGCGTACCGAATGAGCCGTTGTCGATCACGGCTTCCGTGCTGTGGACACCCTCCACGGGGGACCTCCTTGGGTCGTCGCCCGCGTCCGTGCTGTGGTCGCACACGCTCAGGCACTCGCCGGCCGACCGGTATCGTCGCGGTCGGCTCGCTCGTGCCCGGCTCCGTTATGCCGGCTCCCCGTCATGTGCAGCGCCGGTCTTCGATCGAAGCACCCGGGCTGTACGGCGTTCGCGCCGTCGACATCCGGAAGCCACTACCGAGGACCGGCCCGCAGGCGTCACGGGAACGCGCGTTTGTGCTGTGCGGGACGCGGGGCACTTTCTCGGCTCTTCAGTTGTCTTTCTAGAGGCAAGTTAGCTCGGAAGCGGCCGCGCGCCGCGCTGCGACGCGCCGACCGGATTTCTCCATATCAGGGATGCCTTTGCCCTGATATGAGAGAGGGAGCGACACTATGCCGCTCCCCTCTACACTATCGGCGCAGACCGAGCCGCTCGATCAGGGTGCGGTAGCGCGCGATGTCCTTGCTGGAGAGGTACTTCAGCAGGCGGCGGCGACGGCCGACCAGCAGCAGCAGCCCACGGCGGCTGTGGTGGTCGTGCTTGTGGGTCTTGAGGTGCTCGGTGAGCTCGCTGATGCGCTTGCTCAGCAGCGCGATCTGCACCTCGGGGGACCCGGTGTCACCGTCTCCGGTGCCGTACTCACTGATGATCGTCTTCTTGGCGGCGGTGTCGAGCGACACGGCTCTCCTTCAACTGTCTACGGGCACACGTCAGATGATTGCCAACGAGCGACCGTGTGTGCCTACAGTCGCCGTAACCGGTCGACGGGCAGCGCGGAGCGCGCCGAAACCGAGCCGACACGTCAGGCTACCATCGCCGTGCCATCACCGTGGACGGCTCCGCGCTCCTGGCGCCACCGGGCGATCGCCGGGGAAGATCAGCCTCCGACGAGGCGGCGGGCCTCGTCGACGTCGCGGCGCATCTGCTCGATGAGCGCGTCGATGGAGTCGAACTTCAGCGTGTCGCGGAGCCGCACGGCGAAGTCGACGACGACGTGGGCCCCGTAGAGGTCGAGATCGTCGCGGTCGAGGGCGTAGGCCTCCACCGTGCGCTCGACACCCTCGAACGTCGGGTTGGTGCCGATGGAGATCGCCGCCGGCCACCGCTTGCCCTCATGCGGCGAGGGGGACTGCGTGCACTCGAGCCAGCCCGCGTAGACGCCGTCGGCCGGGATGGCGGTGAACGCCGGGGACTCCACGTTCGCCGTGGGGAAGCCGAGCAGCGCCCGGCCCCGCTGGTGGCCCCGGACGACCACGCCCTCGACGCGGTGCGGGCGGCCGAGCGCCTCGGCCGCCGCGGCGACGTCGCCCGCCGCCAGGCTCTCTCTGACCAGGCTGGAGGAGATCGCCTCGCCGCTGCTGACCAGGGGGACCGCCTCCGCCACGAAGTCGTACTTCTCGCCGAGCTCACGGAGCGTCTCGACGTCGCCGGCCGCCTTGTGACCGAAGCGGAAGTTCTCCCCGACCACCACCCCCGCGGCGTGCAGCCGGTCGACGAGGACCGCCTGGACGAACTCGTCGGGGGTCATGCGGGAGAACTCCAGCGTGAACGGCAGGACGCACACCGCGTCGACGCCGAGGGCGCCGAGCAGCTCGGTGCGGTGCCGCGCCGTGGTCAGCCGGGGCGGGTGGCTGCCTGGCCGCACCACCTCGTCGGGGTGGGGGTCGAAGGTGATCACCACGGAGGGAAGGCCGAGGCCCGCCGCCATGGCGACGGCACGTTCGACCATGCGCTGATGACCTTGGTGCACACCGTCGAACACCCCGATCGTGATGACAGACCTGCCCCAGTCTCCGGGCACGTCGTCGAGTCCGTGCCAGCCCTGCACCTCGACCTCGTTCCTGTGCTGATGGTCACGCTCACCCAAGCCTGCCATGCGGATCGGTTTTCACCGCACGGGGACGAGGGTAGCCCAGCGGGACGGGGCGTCGGGCGACGCCCCCGCCTCACTCCCCCGCCCGGCCCGTGCCGCCCGTGCGCTCGTAGACATCCTGCTCGAAGTCTTCCAGGAGGCTCTCGCAGGTGGCCAGCCACTGCTCGCACTCCTCACGGCCCTGGCCGCCGAACCAGTCTCTAGTCACGACCTTGTCGAACCATCGCCGGATCTTGTCGAGATCCTGCCGGATCTCCTCCGACTCCTCGAAGGTGTAGTTCTCGCGGAAGCGCTCGAACTCGATCTCCTTGACGAACTTGGTCTGGCACTCCTCGATGATCTCGGCGTACTCCTTGGCCGCCATGTCGCGGAAGTTCTGGACCAGCGTGGTGTCCTGGTCGCGGTCACCCGTCGCGATCGGGAAATAATACGAAATGCCGCCCAGCGACTCGATCCGTTGCCTGATCTGCCGCAGGTCCTCCTCGATCGTCCCCATGCGCGGGAAGACGCAGACCGCCTGCTGCAGGTAGAGGCCGCCGAGCCGCTTCAGCTCGCGCCAGACGGCCACACGGACCCGCGAGGGCTCCGAGGGCACCTTGTAGATCAGCAGGAGCCACGCCTCGGGCACCATCGCCGGCAGGTCGTCGGCCGCCGCCTCCCCGGGCGTGCGGCGGACCGGTGGACTCATTGGAACTCCTAGTAGCGGGCTTCGCCCGGCCGGCGACGGCGCTTCCCAACCCTATCGCCGGCGCCTGTGGATCCCCGATTCCCGGCGTGCGCCCCGTACGGCCTCGCGCGCTCCCCCGGCCGTACGGTCACATGGACGACGTGAGCCCGGAGCCGCACAGCGGGAACACGAATACTGATCATCACTTCACCCAGGCGACAGCCCTCCGGGCCTAGGGGACGAAGACGGCGAGGGGTTTGGCGGTCTTGCCGTGCTCTTCCACCAAGGCGAGGAGGGTGCCGTCGGGGGCGAAGACGCCGATGGGGCCGGAGCCGAGCCCCGCCGAGGGCAGGCGGCCGCCGTGGGCGACCAGGTTGGCCTGCTCCTCCGTGACGTCCATGCGCGGGAAGGCCGCCGCCACGGCGTCGGCGATCGGCAGGATCACGCAGTTCTCCGTGAGCTGCTCGATCGTCCGGGCCGCCGCCAGGTCGTACGGCCCGACGCGCGTGCGGCGCAGCCGGGTCAGATGGCCGCCGACGCCGAGGGCCGCCCCGAGATCGCGTGCCAGCGAGCGGATGTAGGTGCCGCTGGAGCAGCTCACCGAGGCGTCCACCTCGACCACGTCCCCGTGGCGGCGGATGCCGGTGATCTCGAACGCGTGGACGGTGACCGGGCGCGCCTGAAGCTGGACCTCCTCGCCCGCCCTCGCCCGCTTGTACGCGCGCTCGCCGTTCACCTTGATGGCGCTGACCTGGGGCGGGACCTGCTGGATCGGGCCGGTGAGCGCGGCCACCCCCGCGTGGACGGCCTCGTCGGCCACGTGGCCGGCGGGGGTCTCTGTGAGGATTTCGCCCTCGGCGTCGTCGGTGTTGGTGGTCATGCCGAGCCGGATCGTGGCGTCGTAGCCCTTCTCCGTGAGCGCCAGGTGGCCGAGCAGCCGGGTGGCCTTCTCGACGCCGATCACCAGCACCCCGGTGGCCATGGGGTCCAGAGTGCCCGCGTGGCCGACCCGGCGCGTGCCGGCCAGGCGCCGCATCTTGCCGACGACGTCGTGGGAGGTCCAGTCGGCGGGCTTGTCCACGATGACCAGCCCGCTGGGCGGCACCGGCCGCTTCGCCCGAACGGTGCCGTCGGTCTTGCCGCCCGCCATGGTCATCGGAACATCCTCGGAAAGCTCATCGGGAGAGGTCAGGTGGAGGGCCCGGCGGTGGGACCGATGAGCGAGCGGAACCTCGCCATGGTCTCCTCGGGCGAGTCGTGCGAGGTGAAGCCCGCCGCGCGGATGTGGCCGCCGCCACCCAGGGCCGTGCAGGCCCGGCCGACGTCCACTCGGCCCTTGGAGCGCGTGGAGACCTGCCAGGCCCCCTCGTCGTCCTCCTTGAGCACCACGGCGACATCTGGCTCGTCGGTGCGGCGGATCACGTCGATGATGCCCTCGCACTCGTCGTACGGCAGGCAGTGGGCGGCCCGGTCGCCCCGGGTCACGAACGTCCACACCATGCCGAGCCCACCGGCGGCCCGCTCGTCAAGCGTGACGCGGTCGAGCGCCGCCGCGAGGACCTTGAGATAGGCGAACGGGGAACGGTCCCACAGCTCGCGGGCGATCTCGTCGGTGCGCAGGCCCTTCGCGACCAGCCGCGCCGCCATCTCGTGCACGGCGGGCGTGGTGGAGGAGTGCTTGAACGACCCTGTGTCGGTCACCAGGCCGGTGTAGAGGCAGGTCGCGATGTCCTGGTCGACGTCGAGGCCGAGCCGCGCCATCAGCTCCTCCACCAGCACGGAGGTGGAGGCGGCCGAGGGGTCGACGAGCTGGACGCTGCCGAACCCGGTGTTGGAGGGGTGGTGGTCGACCACGACCAGCTCGCGGGCCTTGCCGGCGTTCGGGGCGAGCAGGCCGAGGCGGTCGACCGTGGGGGCGTCGAAGCTGATCATCAGCTCCGGCTCGGCGGGGAAGGCCGCCGGCTCGACCAGCAGCTCCTGGCCGGGCAGGAAGCGCAGCAGGCGGGGCACCGCGAACCGGCGGTCACCGAAGGACGCCGTCACCCGCTTGCCCGCCCGGCGGAGCGCCATGCCGAGCCCGAGCATCGAGCCGAGCGCGTCGCCGTCGGGGGCCACGTGGCAGACCAGCGCCACCTCGCCGGCGTCGCGCACCAGCTCGACGGCCCGCCGCCAGTCGGCCTCCCGTACCGCTTGGGCGGGGGGCCGTTCAGGAGGTCGCATGCCGGACATCACAGTGCGGAACGCCCCGCGCGGTCGGACGGCTCGGCGCCGAACTCCCCTCGCGGGTCGTAGTCGCCCTCGTCGTCCTCGTCGCCGGGCTTGCGGTACGGGTCGGGCTCGCCGGCGTGCACGGCGCCCTCGGCCTTCTTGGCGATCTCCTCGTCACGGGCCTTGGCCTCGGCGAGCAGCTCGTCCAGGTGCCTGGCGCTGTCGGGCAGGGGGTCGTGGCTGAAGGTCAGGGTCGGCGTGTGCCGTACGCCGGTCTGGCGTCCCACCTCCGAGCGGATGATCCCCTTGGCGCTTTCAAGGGCCGCGGCGGTGTCGGCCCGCTCGGCCTCGGAGCCGAAGACGGTGTAGAAGACCGTCGCGTCACGGAGGTCACCGGTGATCTTGGTGTCGGTCACCGTCACGAAACCGAGGCGTGGATCCTTGATCCGGCGCTCCAGCATCTCGGCGACAATCTGCTGAATGCGGTCCGCAAGTTTACGGGCGCGTGCTGCGTCCACGATCGCGCTCCCCCTCTTTGTTCGCTTTACTCGCTTAACGGCCCACGGGATGGGTGGCTTCCCGCGGGCCCTAGTCCTCGTCCTCGTTGATCAGGCGCTGCCGCGCGGACAGCACCTCGATCTCGGGGTGAAAGGCGACCAATCGCTCGCAGGCCTCGAGCACCTCGCCGCAGTTCGCGGCCGTGGCGGACACCACGGCGACGCCGATCTCGCTGCGGCGGTGCAGGTCGAGATGGCCCGTCTCTGCCACCGCGACCGCCGGGAACCGGCGTCGCACCTCGGCGATGAGAGGACGCACCACTGAGCGCTTCTGCTTCAGCGAATGAACGTCGCCGAGCAGGATGTCCAGAGTCAGAGCACCTATGTACATGGCTGTCGCCGCGATCTGGTGACGAAGGAAGACGGGGGGTGTCCGCGGGCGAACCCACGGACACCCACCGTCAGGCTTCCTCGACTATCAGGCGCGCGGCTTCTCCCGCATCTCGAACGTCTCGATGACGTCGTCGATCTTGATGTCGTTGTACCCGACACCGATACCGCACTCGAAGCCCTCGCGGACCTCGGTCGCGTCGTCCTTGAAGCGGCGCAGCGACGAAACGGTGAGGTTGTCGGCCACGACGACACCGTCGCGGATGATCCGGGCCTTGCTGTTGCGGGTGATCGTGCCCGAGCGGACCAGACAGCCCGCCACGTTGCCGATCTTCGGAACCTTGAAGACGTCCCGGACTTCCGCGGTGCCCGTCTGGGCCTCCTCGAACTCCGGCTTCAGCATGCCCTTGAGGGCCGCCTCGATCTCCTCGATCGCCTGGTAGATGACCGAGTAGTAGCGGATGTCGACGCCCTCGCGCTCGGCCAGGTCGCGCGCCCGGACCTCGGGACGCACGTTGAAGCCGATGATGACGGCGTTGTCGTCCGCGATCGCCAGGTTGACGTCGTACTCGGTGATCGCACCGACGGCACGGTGGAGCACCCGGAGGCGCACCTCCTCGCCGACGTCGATCTTGAGCAGAGCGTCTTCCAGGGCCTCGACGGAACCGGAGACGTCACCCTTGATGATGAGCTTGAGCTCGTCGACCTTGCCCTTCTCCATGTCGCTGAAGAGCTCTTCGAGCGTGCGCCTGCGGCTGGACCTCGCCATGTCGGCGATGCGCTGCCTGGCCGCCCGCTGCTGGGCGATCTGGCGGGCCATGCGGTCGTCGGTGACGACGATGAAGTTGTCACCGGCGCTCGGAACGGCCGTGAGGCCGAGCACCAGGACCGGACGCGACGGGTCGGCCTCGGTGACCTGCTCGCCGCTGTCGTCCAGCATCGCCCGGACGCGGCCGAAGGCCTCGCCACAGACGATCGAGTCGCCGACCCGCAGGGTGCCGCGCTGCACGAGCACGGTCGCCACGGGGCCGCGGCCCTTGTCGAGGTGAGCCTCGATGGCGATGCCCTGGGCGTCCATCGTCGGGTTCGCCCGGAGGTCGAGCTCGGCGTCGGCCGTCAGCAGGATCGCCTCGAGCAGGTCGTCGATGCCGAGACCCTCCTTGGCGGAGATGTCGACGAACATCGTCGAGCCGCCGTACTCCTCGGCGACCAGACCGTACTCGGTGAGCTGGGCTCGCACCTTCGTCGGGTCCGCGCCCTCCTTGTCGATCTTGTTGACCGCGACGACCACGGGGACCTCCGCCGCGTGGGCGTGGTTGAGGGCCTCGATGGTCTGCGGCTTCACACCGTCGTCGGCGGCGACCACCAGCACGGCGATGTCGGTCGCCTGCGCACCACGGGCACGCATGGCGGTGAACGCCTCGTGACCCGGGGTGTCGATGAAGGTGATCTTGCGGTCCTGACCCTCGTGCTCGGTCGCGACCTGGTAGGCACCGATGTGCTGGGTGATGCCACCGGCCTCACGGGCCACCACGTTGGTGTTGCGGATGGCGTCGAGCAGCTTGGTCTTACCGTGGTCGACGTGACCCATGACCGTCACGACCGGCGGGCGCGCCGCGAGGTCGGTCTCGTCGCCCTCGTCCTCGCCGAACTCGATGTCGAAGGCCTCGAGAAGCTCGCGGTCCTCCTCCTCCGGGCTGACGACCTGGATGGCGTAGTTGAGCTCGGCGCCGAGAAGCTGCAGAGTCTCCTCGTTCACCGACTGCGTGGCGGTCACCATCTCGCCGAGGTGCAGCATGATCTGCACCAGCGACGCGGGGTTCGCACCGATCTTATCGGCGAAGTCGGACAGCGAGGCTCCACGGGGAAGGCGCAGGGTCTGGCCCGTGCCACGGGGAACCTGCACGCCGCCGATCGACGGCGCCTGCATGTTGTCGAACTCTTGACGCCTCTGGCGCTTGGACTTGCGGCCACGCGTCGGACGGCCGCCGGGACGCCCGAAGGCACCCGCCGTGCCGCCGCGGCCACGGCCACCGCCGCCACCGGGACGACCGGCGAAACCGCCGCCACCACCTGCACCGGCGCCGGCACCGCCGCCGGGACGGCCACCGGTGCCCGTGCGGGGACCGCTGAAGCCGCCACCGCCACCGGGACGACCAGCGCCACCGCCGCCGCCACCGGGACGACCGCCACCGCCGCCGCCACCGGGACGGCCACCGCCGCCACCGGGACGACCGCCGCCGCCACCGCCGCCACCCTGACCGGGACCGGACGGGCGCGAGGGCATCATCATCGGGTTGGGACGCGGACCACCGGGACGGGGGCCTCCCGCACCGGGGCCGGGACGCGGGCCGGCCGAACCGGGACCCGGGCGCGGACCCGCCGCTCCGGGAGGACCGGAACGAGCGCCCGGAGGACGCGGCATCGCGCCGTCGCGGGGACCGCCGCCCTCACGGCGGGGCTCACGAGGACCGGCGCCTTCACGGCGCGGCTCGCGGGGACCGCCTTCACGAGGAGCTCCGTCACGGGTGGGAGGAGCCCCACCGTCACGGGGCGGACGCGCCGGGCGCTGGCCCATGCCGCTCGCGTTGGAGGAGAAGGGATTGTTGCCGGGACGCGGACCGCGCGGACCCGGCTTCGGGCCTCCGGGGCGAGGAGCGCCACCGGACGCCGGAGCGCCGGAACGCGGACCCGCCGGAGCGCCACCCGGCGCGCCCGCGCCAGGGGCGGAGGACGCCGCGGGACGCTGCGCCGGACCGGGCCTTGGACCCGGCCTCACGTTCGGACCGGGCCGCGAACCGGGCGCGGCCGAGCGCGGCGCGTCGGAACGGGGAGCCTCGGAACGAGGAGCGTCCGAACGAGGGGCCTCGGTGCGAGGAGCCTCGAAACGGGGCGCCTCGGAACGCGGGACCTCGGGACGCGCGGGGGCCGGACGATCGGCCTCGGGACGGGCCACCTCAGGGGCGGCCTCGGCGCGAGCGGCCTCGGGACGCGGCGCCGCCGGGCGAGGAGCCTCCTGCGGAGGCTGGTTGACATGGGGCATCGGAACGGGCGGACGGGGCGCGACATTCGCGGGACCCGGTCGCGGACCCGGCCTCGGGCCGGGGCCCGGCCTCGGGGCCGACTGACCCGGTGCCGACGCACCGTTGCCGTTGCCGGCCGGGCTCTGTGCCGGCCGGGGAGACGCCTTCGACGGCGCCCTGGAGGCGCCCCTGGAATCGGAGGAACCCTTGAGGGCCTCCGTGAGCTTACGGACCACCGGCGCTTCTATCGTTGAAGACGCCGATCGAACGAACTCGCCCATTTCTTGGAGCTTGGCCATCACGACCTTGCTCTCGACTCCGAACTCCTTGGCGAGCTCGTAGACTCGGACCTTCGCCACTGCACTCCCTAACTCGGCCCGGGAGGCTGTGCCGCCGGACCGTCGCTACCTAGACGTACTCATCGCCGCATGCTCATCAGGCGCTCATCGCTATCTGACCCGCCCATCGACTCGGCGTCCTACATGACAGTTGGTAACCATTCACCCGGTCCTACTCGACGTCAAGCCCCGCAAGAGAAGCTCGCAGGCACGCCATGTCAAGCGGCCCCGCGACGCGAAACGAGCGCGGGAACACTCGGCGACGTTCGGCGAGCTCCAGGCAGCTCAGAGCCGGATGCACATATGCACCGCGGCCCTGCAGCCGTCCTCGCTGGTCGGGAACGATCTCGCCCTCGACCACCACCAGGCGGAGCAGCTCGGACTTTACCGTGCGAACCCGGCAGCCCACACACGTTCTCAGCGGGGCCGCCCGGCCACCGTATTCAAGCTTACCTTGTGGAGGCATCGGCGGGACCGACCGCATCCCCCGTCGCTGTCGCCTGGGTATCGGGACGGATGTCGATGCGCCATCCGGTGAGGCGAGCGGCGAGACGGGCGTTCTGCCCTTCTTTGCCGATCGCGAGCGAGAGCTGGTAGTCAGGCACGGTCACCCGCGCCACGCGACCCTCGAGGTCGATGACCTCCACATGGGAAACCCGCGCGGGAGACAGGGCATTCCCGACGAAATCGGCTGGATGGTCGGACCAGTCGATGATGTCGATCTTCTCGCCGTGCAGTTCGGTCATCACGTTGCGCACTCGCGACCCCATCGGGCCGATGCAGGCGCCCTTGGCGTTGACGCCGCCCCGGCGGGACCGCACCGCGATCTTGGTGCGGTGACCGGCCTCGCGGGCGATCGCGGCGATCTCCACCGTGCCGTCGGCGATCTCGGGGACCTCCAGGGCGAAGAGCTTCTTCACGAGGTTCGGGTGGGTGCGGGACAAAGTGACCGACGGCCCCTTGTGCCCCTTCTTCACCTGAACGACGTAGCAGCGAACGCGCTCGCCGTGGATGTACTCCTCACCGGGGACCTGCTCGTTGTGCGGCAGGATCGCCTCGATCTTGCCGAGGTCGACCAGCACCACCCGAGGGTCCTTGCCCTGCTGGATGACGCCGGCCACCAGCTCGCCCTCGCGGCTGGCGAACTCGCCGAAGTTGATCTCGTCTTCCGCGTCCCTCAGCTGCTGGAGGATCACCTGCTTCGCCGTGGTCGCGGCGATGCGGCTGAAGTTGCCGGGGGTGTCGTCGTACTCCCTGATGACCTGGCCCTCGTCGTCGAGCTCCGCGGCGTAGATCATCACGTGCCCGGAGACCCTGTCGAGCTCGGCACGCGCCTTGGAGGACGCCCCCTCGGTGCGGAAGTACGCGATCAGCAATGCATCCTCGATGGCCTTGACGACCAGGTCGAAGGAGATGTCCTTCTCCCGCTCCAGGCTGCGCAGGACGCTCATGTCAATGTCCACAAGGCTCCCCCCTAGCCCTCGTCGCCGTCGTCGGCGTCTTCTTCGTCTTCTTCATGGTCAAGCACGTCTTCGTCGCCGAGCCGGCGGAACTCCACCTGCACCCGGCCCTTGCCCAGCTCTTCCCAGGCCAGCAGGCGTGGCTCGGGCGCGGCCGAAAGCTCGACGCCGGCGTCGCCGACGGCCAGGATGCGGCCCTCCAGCGAGCTGCCGTCGCGCAGGTCGGCCTTCACCAGGCGCCCCTTGGCGCGCCGCCAGTGCCGGGGCTCGGTCAGCGGGCGGTCGACGCCGGGGGAGGTCACCTCCAGGACGTACGGGCTGCCGCCCATGGCGTCGCTGTCGTCGAGCGCCTGCGACACCGCCTGGCTGATGTCGGCGACCTTGTCGAGGCTCACCCCGTCGTCACCGTCGACGATGACGCGCAGGAGCCGCCGCTTGCCCGCGGGGGTGATCGTGACATCCTCGAGGTCGAGACCCTCCGCCGCGGCGACGGGCTCCAGAAGCTTTATCAGGCGGTCACGTCGAGCGTCGGCGCCCATGTTGACCTCCCAGTTGAATTATCGGCCATCTCGCAAGAGGGCCGAAGGCGTACCTCGCCCAACGGTTCACCAGCCTATCGACACCGGGGCACGGAAAGAGCGTCACTCGGTTACCCACCCGGCGACGCGCCGTACGATGCTATGTGCCAAGCCAGGAAAAGCCGTCATCCACGGGAGGCCACACCGTGCGTCAGCGTGCCCTGACCCGGCGCGCGGTGCTGCGTGGCACCGCCGCCGGTGCGATCGGCGTGGCCGTCGCCGGTTGTTCGGCGCCGGAGGCCGCGCCGCCCGCGCCCAAGCCGCCCGACCCCGAGACCGTGCTGCTCACCGGCGTCATCGCCGACAAGGAGCACATGGTGGCGCTCTACCGGCAGGCCGTGCTGTCGGGGGGCAAGCTGGCCGCCGCGCTCGGGCCCTTCCAGCAGCGCCACGAGGCCCACCTGGCGGAGCTGCGGCGCCGACTGCCCCCGAGCCCGGCGCCCACCGCCGCCTCGCCGACGCCGTCGGTGCCGGCGGGCTCGCCGCCGGCCGCCGCCAGGGTCTCGGTGGGCGCGCTGCGCGAGCTGGAGCGCAGGGCGGCGGCCACCCGGCCCCGCCAGATCGGGAGCGTCTCCCCTTCGCTGGCGCAGCTGCTCGCCTGCATCGGCGCCTGCGAGGCCGCGCACGCCGTGGCACTGGCGAGGGCATCGTGACCGACGCGCTCCAGGGTCTCAACAAGGTGCTCGACGCCGAGCACGCCGCCGTGTACGCCTACGGCGTCGTCGGCGCACGCACCAGCGGCGGCCAGCGGTCCTCGGCGTCCGCCGGCTTCAACGCCCACCGCGCCAGGCGCGACCAGATCCGCCGGCTGATCACCGCCAGGGGCGGCACGCCGTCGGAGTCCGGCGCGGCGTACGAGCTGCCCTTCCCCGTCACCGCGGCCACCGACGCGGCCCGGCTCGCCGCGCTGGTGGAGGACCGCGTCACCGCCGCCTATCTCGAACTGACCGCCGTGAACGACTCCTCGCTGCGGCGGCTCGCCGCGATGGCCATGCAGGAGTGCGCGGTCAGGGGGTACGGCTGGCGCCCGACGATCGCCGCGCTGCCCGGCTGGCCGGCGCCCGCCCCCGGCCCGTCGCCGAAGGGGAGGCCGGGCACCTCGCCGCCGGTTTCCCTTGACCAGTAGGCGATTTCGCCCATACGACTGCGTTTGCGAGTGGTGTCCGGGGTAGTTGCTCGTCCATCGGAAGAGCACGGAGGGACACATGGGCTGGAGTTACCGTAAGTCGATCAAGATGGGCCCGTTCAGGCTCAACCTCTCGCGGAGCGGTGTCGGGCACAGCTACGGCGGACGTGGCTTCCGTGTCACAAAGGGCGCCGACGGGCGGCGCACCGTCACCGTCAACCTGCCGGGCGGATTCCACTGGCGCAAGACGGTGGGCAGCGGCAAGCGCGACTAGACCGATAACGCGAACACTCGGAAACGAGAGCGCGTGCCGTACAGCCTGAGCCTGGAACGGCACGTGATAGGGGGGCTCGCCACCCCGGGCCGAGCGGTGGCGAGCCCCCCTCACCATGCGTGGGGGACACGGCGGGTCAGAGGCGGTCGGGCAGCGGCTCGGCGCTCACGGCGGCGAGCACGCTGTCGGCGGCCTCGGCGAGCGGGACCTCCTCCTTGACACCGGTCCTGCGGTCGCGCAGCTCCACGACACCCTGGGCGAGCCCGCGGCCGACGATCAGGATCGTCGGGACGCCCAGCAGCTCGGCGTCCTTGAACTTCACACCCGGCGACACCCCGGCGCGGTCGTCGACGAGCACGCGCAGGCCCTTGGCCTCCAGCTCCTCGGCGAGCCGCAGCGCCACCTCGACCTGGTTGTCCTTGCCTGTGCCGACGACGTGCACGTCGGCGGGCGCCACCTCGCGGGGCCAGACCAGGCCCAGCTCGTCGTGCTTCTGCTCGGCGAGCACGGCCACGGCGCGCGAGACGCCCACGCCGTACGAGCCCATGGTGATGCGGATGGGCTTGCCGTCGGGGCCGAGCGCGTCGAGGCCCGCCACGTCGGCGTACTTGCGGCCGAGCTGGAAGATGTGGCCGATCTCGATGCCCCGGTCGTTGGACAGCGGGTGGGCGCACCGGGGGCAGGAGTCGCCCGCGCGCACCTCGGCGGCCTCGATCGTGCCGTCGGGCTCGAAGTCGCGGCCCGCGACGACGTGCGCGGCGTGCCGGCCCTGCTCGTTGGCTCCGGTGACCCAGGCCGAGCCCGCCACGACGCGGGGATCCACGAGGTAGCGGATGCCCAGCTCCTTGAGGACCTGGGGGCCGATGTAGCCGCGGACCAGCCCGGGGTGCTTGGCGAAGTCGCCGGCCTCGAAGATCTCGGGGACGCCCGGGGCGAGCGCGGCCTCCAGGCGCTTGAAGTCGACCTCGCGGTCGCCGGGCACGCCGACGATCAGCGTCTCGAACTCGGCCGAGCCGGGGGTGCGCACCTTGACCACGACGTTCTTGAGGGTGTCGGCGGCGCTCACTCCGAGGCCGTACCGCTCGTTGACCAGGGAGACCAGCGAGTCGATGGTCGGGGTGTCTGGGGTGTCGAGCACCTCCAGCGCGGGGTGCTCGGCGGTCACGGCCGGGGGCGCGGGCGTGACGACGGCCTCGACGTTGGCGGCGTAACCGCAGTTGTGGCAGGCCACGAAGGTGTCCTCGCCGGTGGCGCAGGGGGCGAGGAACTCCTCGGAGGCCGAGCCGCCCATGGCGCCCGACACGGCGAAGGCGATCTTGTAGTCGATGCCCAGCCGGTCGAACAGCTTGATGTAGGCCTCGCGGTGCATCTCGTACGAGCGCTTGAGGCCGTCGTCGTCGAGGTCGAAGGAGTAGGAGTCCTTCATGATGAACTCGCGGCCGCGCAGGATGCCGGCGCGAGGACGGGCCTCGTCGCGGTACTTGGTCTGGATTTGATAGAGGATTACCGGATAGTCCTTATAGGAGGAGTACTCCCCCTTGACCATGTCGGTGAACATCTCCTCGTGGGTGGGCCCGAGAAGGTAGTCGCCGCCCTTGCGGTCCTTCAGGCGGAACAGCGAGTCGCCGTACTCGGTCCAGCGGCCGGTCGCCTCGTAGTAGTCGCGGGGGAGCAGCGCGGGGAACAGGACCTCCTGGCCGCCCATGGCGTTCATCTCCTCGCGCACGACGCGGGCGACGTTCTCCATGACGATCTTGCCGAGGGGCAGCCACGAGTAGATGCCCGGGGCCACACGGCGGACATAGCCGGCGCGGACGAGCAGCTTGTGGCTCGGCACTTCCGCGTCCGCCGGATCCTCACGCAGGGTGCGCAGGAACAGGGTGGACATACGCAGCGGCACGGCTACTCCTCGGTCGCGGGGATTGGCAGATATACAGGCTATCGAGTCTCGCGCGGATGTCGTCCGGTTTACCCGCGCCGCCTGTCCGGCGGCCCGTTCGCCAAGCAATCGCTTGTTAAGCTGACTGGGTGGACCCCACGGAGGAGCAGCGCGAGCTACGCGTCACGGTACGCGACTTCCTGCGCGACGCGTGCCCGCCCGCCCTGGCCTTCACCGGCGCCCCGGAAACGGGCGCCGGGGACCCACGCGAGCTGTGGAGCAGGTTCGCGGGCGAACTCGGGGTGGCCGGGCTCGCGATCCCGGAGCGGTACGGCGGGGCCGGGTGCGGCATGGCGGAGGTCGCGGTCGTCTGCGAGGAGCTCGGCCGGTCCCTGTCGCCGCTCCCCTATCTGTCCACCGCCGTGCTCGCGGCCGAGGCGGTCAAGGCGTGCGGGGACGAGGAGGCGAAGCGCCGCCTGCTGCCGCGGATCGCCGAGGGGTCGGTGACCGCGACGGTGGTGCTGCCCGGCGAGGCCGGGCTTCGGCTCGACGGGCGACGCCTGCACGGCACCGTCCCGTACGCGCTCGACGGGGAGATCGTCCTGGCCTACGTGGACGGCTCGCTCGTCGAGGCGCGTCCGACGGCCCGCATCCCGCACGTGACCCTGGACCGCACCCGCCCGCTCGCCGAGCTGGTCTTCGACGGCGCCCCGGTACGGCGGCTCGGGGACGCCGGCGCCTTCGCGCGGGTGCGCGACCTCGGTGTGGCCGCGCTCGCCGCCGAGCAGGTGGGCGGAGCGTCACGCTGCCTCGCCGCCGCCGTGGCCTATGCCGGCAGGCGTCACCAGTTCGGCCGCCCGATCGGCTCCTTCCAGGCGATCAAGCACAAGCTGGCCGACATGCTGCTCTCCGTGGAGTCCGCGCGGTCCGCCGCGTACGCCGCGGCCCGCGCGACCGAGGAGGAGCTGCCCGTGCGCGCGGCCATCGCGGGGTCTTACTGCACCGAGGCCTACCTGGCGGCGGCGGGCGAGAACATCCAGATCCACGGCGGGCTCGGCGTCACCTGGGAGCACGACGCGCATCTGTCCTTCAAAAGGGCCACCTCCGACGCCCAGCTCTTCGGGCCGCCGCAGGCCCACCGCGCCCGCCTCGCCGCGTCGGTCTTCCCCGCGCCGCCGGTCGCCGCGCGGCGGGTCGCGACACGGGTCCCCCGCACCCACTAGCTCCTCCGGCACGCTCTTCGCGCAGGCGGCGCCGCTTGTTGCGGCTCGTCGCGGCTGGTAATCTCGCCAAGCGAGCGCTTGGTTGAATTGGCTGGATCGAGCAGGTGGAACGGAGGCGCGGATGACGTCCCTACGGATCAGCCTGGGATACGAACTGGAGGTCCGCGGGCGCACCCGCGAGGTGGAACGGCAGACGTTCGAGAACGTGATCGACCAGGTCGTGCTCGGGGACCGCCTGGGATGCGACACCGCATGGTTCGTGGAGCACCACTTCACCCGGGGCTTCTCCCACTCCTCGGCCCCCGATCTGGTGCTCGCCGCCATCTCCCAGCGCACCGAGCGGATCCACCTCGGCCTCGGCGTGGTGCTGCTGCCCTTCCAGTCCCCCATCCGCACGGCGGAGCGGGTCGCCACCCTGGACATCCTCAGCAACGGGCGCGTCGAGTTCGGCACGGGCCGGGGCGCGTCGCCGCTCGAATACCAGGCCTTCCAGCGGCCGTTCGAGCAGTCCCGCAAGATCTGGGAGGACTCCCTGGAGGCGGTGCTCGCGATCTGGAAGGCCGACGGCGAGCCGATCAGCCGCTCCAACGAGTTCTTCGAGATCCCCGACGTCGCGGTCTACCCCAGGCCGGCCCAGCTGCCGCATCCCCCGGTCTGGGTCGCCTCCACGTCCCTGGAGGGCTACCTCGCGGCGGCCAAGCACGGGTACAACCTGCTCGGCATGACCATGCTCAAGGGCATCGACGACGTGGCCGCGGACATCGCGAGGTACAAGGAATGCCTGGCCGAGAACGGCTTCGACCCCGCCACCCGCAGGATCGCGCTGATGATCCCGTGGCATGTGGCGCCGACGCGCGAGGAGGCCATCGAGACCGCCTCCGACCCGGTCCTGTGGTACATCCGGCGGCAGGTCAACCTGGTGACGCCGCCCGACTACTACGACGCCCGGCACGCCACCCACAAGGTCCTCGGGCAGCTGGCCGCGGGGCTGCCGCCGGACGAGGCGATGGCGACGCTGCGCGAGCACCTCATGGTGGTCGTGGACGACGTCGAGGGCTCGCGCAAGGCCGTCGCGAGGATCGCCGAGGCCGGGGCCACCGACCTGATCCTGCAGGCCCAGGTGGGCGGCCTCGCCCACGACCGCGTGCGCGACTCGATAGAGCTGTTCATGGGGGAGGTCATGCTTTGACGACGACCCGCTGGCTGACCAGGGACGACCTGGGTACGGCCGCCCGCGGCGCCACCGGCCTGCTGCACGTCGCGCCCGACGCGTCGAGCGCCTGGCCGCTGGACCCCGGTGACCGCGCGGCCGACGCCCTCACGGCGCGGGCGCTGCGGGCCGCGGGGGTAGGCGACCGCGACCGGGTCGTCGTCGCGCTGGCCGAGCCCGCCGGAGCGCTGTGGGCCGCCGCGGGCGCCGAGGTCGCGGCGGCGTCCGCCTCGGTCGGCCCGCGCGGCCGGATGCGCCTGCACCACGCGCTGAAGTCGCTCGGGGCGACCACGCTGGTGATCACTCCCACTGGGGCCATGGACCTCCTCGCCAGGCTGCACCTGGAGTTCCTGCTCGACCCCCTCGACCTCGGGCTGCGGCATCTCGTGCTCACCGGCGAGATCGGCTCACGGCGCACCCTCGGCCACCTGGCCGGCGAGTTCGAGGCGTCCGTGACCGAGGTCTACGCGAACCCCTACAGCGGCGGCGCGCTGGCGTGGCGCGGCTCGGACGCCGCGCCGCTCACCCCGCTGGCCGGCGGGCTGCTCGGCCTCGCCTCGCTGGACAAGGACTCGCCCTTCGAGGGGTCGGACGGGCTGGCCGAGCTGGTCGTCACGCCGTCGGGCCACCCTGCGCTGGACGGGGCGGTCATGCGCACCGGGCAGGTCGCCCGGGTCTGCGACGCGGGAGAGATCCCCGCGCCGTCCCACACGGTCGGCGACCACGTGCTGGTCAGAGGCGTGTGGCTGTCGCTTCCCCGCATCGAGAGTGCCCTTTCGCGGATCGACGGGGTGTCGACATGGGAGCTCGCGATCTCCCGCCAGGGCACGCTCGACTCGGCGACACTGAAGGTGACCTTCGGACGCGCGAGCCTGGTCGGGAATCCGATGTGGAGAGCCCGGATCGAGCAGTCGCTTTCGGCGCTCACTCCGATCAAACTGGGCGTGGAGGTCGCAGGCGAGATCGCCGAAACCGCCCGCCCGGGCACGGTCGCCGACGCCCGGGGCCACCACCTCGGCAGGGACCGCACCGCCATAGCCCACTAGCGGCGGGCGGTGAGGCAGGCTCACGAATCCTGGAGGCGCGACCATGGTTCCAGACGGCGACGGCAGCGTGCCGGGGTGGGGGACGATCCCGCGCATGCTGCGCGACCGGGCGGCCCGCCACCCGGACCTCACGGTGATCGCCGACGGCGACGTGCGGCTGTCGCTCGCCGAGCTGCGCGCCCGCGCCGCCATGGTCGCCAAGGGCCTCATCGCACTCGGCGTCGAGCTGGGCGACCGGGTCGCCATCTGGGGGCTCAACGACGTGCACTGGGCGGCCGGCGCGTTCGGCATCTGGGACGCGGGCGCGGTCATCGTGCCGCTGTCCTCGCGCTACAAGGGCATCGAGGCGGCCGAGGTGCTCCGCAGGACGGGCGCCAGCGTGCTGATCGTGGGCGAGAACCTCGACGGCGCTCCCGCGTTCGCCGACCTTCTCGCCTCGGCCGCCGGGCCGCCCAGGCAGGCCGGGCGCGAGGAGAACGGCGATGACGCCGAGACCGGCGCCGGGCGGCCCTTCGCCGGGCTTCCCGACCTGCTCCACGCGATCACCCCGGAGGGTGTGGCCCGTCCCGGCATGCTGCTGCCCTCCCGGGTGCTCGCAGCCGGAGGGTGGATCTCCGACGACACCGCCGAGGAAAGAGCCCTCGCCGTACGGCCGGAGGACCTCTGCGAGATCATGTCCACGTCGGGCACCACGGGGACGCCGAAGGGCGTGATGCTCGACCACGGCCAGATCGTGCGCGGCTACTGGGACTGGGCCGAGATCGTCACGCTGCGGGAGGGCGACCGCTACCCGGTCATCGCGCCGTTCGCGCACGGCTTCGGCCTGAACGCGGGCCTGCTCGCCGGGGTGATGCGGGGCGCCACCCTCATGCCGGTCAAGGCGTTCACCCCCGCCGTGCTCCGGGATCTCGTCCAGGACGGGCGGATCACGATCCTGGCCGGGGCTCCCACGCTGTTCCACCGCCTCCTGGACGAGGTGGACATCGCCGGGCACTCCGTCCGCGTGGCGATCTGCGGCGCCGCCGCGGTACCGGCCGAGCTGATCCGCCGGCTGCTCAGGGAGGCGGGCCTCGAACGCGTGATCAACGCGTACGGCCTCATGGAGGGCACGGTCGTCTCGATGACCAGGGCCGGCGACCCGGTAGAGGTGATCGCCGCCTCCACCGGCAGGCCGGTGCCGGGCATCGAGGTCAAGATCGTGGACGACGACGGCAAGCAGGTGGCGGCGGGCGAGCGCGGAGAGATCCTCCAGCGCGGCTACGGCGTGATGCGCGGCTACTGGGGCGAGCCCGGCAAGACCGCGGAGGTCATCGAGGACGGCTGGCTGCGCACCGGCGACATAGGCACGATGGACGCCGACGGGAACGTCGCGGTGGTCGACCGCAAGAAGGAGCTGTTCATCGTCAACGGCTTCAACGTCTCACCGGCCGAGGTCGAGAGCCTGCTGCTGCACCACGCCGGCCTGGCCCAGGCCGCCGTCGTCGGCGTGCCGGACGGGCGCTCGGGCGAGGCGGGCCTCGCCTACGTGGTCGCCCGGCCGGGCAGCGCCATCGACCCCGCCGAGATCATAGGCTGGGCACGAGGGAACATGTCGAACTACAAGGTGCCCCGCCAGGTGATCGTCGTGGACGCCCTTCCCGTCAACGCGAACGGGAAGATCGACAAGCGACGGCTCCGAGCCAGGGCGTCCGAGGAGGGCCGGGGGTAGCCGAACCGGATTATCTCGATGACCTCCGGCGCGCGACTCTGGCCGGGAGGGCCGCGTTCCGCGAGAATCTGCTCCATGACGATGTGGGGCCGTCGAGTCCCGCTAAGGAGGCCACATGTCGCTCCGCGTGGCGATCGTGGGATCTGGTCCCGCCGGGATCTACACGGCCGAGGCACTGACGAAGCAGGCGGGCGAGCCCGTCGAGATCGACGTGCTCGACCGGCTGCCCACGCCGTACGGCCTGGTCAGATACGGCGTCGCGCCTGATCACACCTCCATCAAGTCGATCGCCGGCTACCTGCGGCGCGTGCTGGAGCTGCCCTCGGTGCGCTTCCTCGGCGGCGTCGAGCTCGGATCCGACATCTCCGCCGGTGACCTGGCCGCGAGCTACGACGCGGTGGTCTACTGCACGGGCGCGATGGTCGACCGGCACCTCGGCATCCCCGGCGAGAACCTGCCCGGCAGCGTGGCGGCGACCGACTTCGTCAACTGGTACTGCGGCCACCCCGACATGCCGCCGGACGCCTTCTCGCTCGACAGCACCGAGGTGGCCGTGATCGGCGTCGGCAACGTCGCCGTCGACGTGGTCAGGATCCTCGCCAAGACCGCCGACGAGCTGCGCTCCACCGACGTGCCCCAGGAGGTGCTCGACCGCCTGGCCAAGAGCCAGGTGACGGGCATCCACATGATCGGCAGGCGCGGCCCCGAGCACGCCAAGTTCACCCTCAAGGAGCTCAGGGAGCTGGGCGAGCTTCCGAGCTGCGACGTCCTGGTCCGCCCAGAAGAGGGCGGCACCAACGACGTGAGCGAGCTGTCGCGGCAGGTCAGGGGCAACGTCGAGGTCCTGCGCTCCTGGAGCGCCCACGCGGCCACGGGGCGCCCGCGCCGGCTCGACGTGCGGTTCTGGCTGCGGCCGGTCGAGATCCTCGGGTCCTCCCGGGTCGAGGCGCTCCGGCTGGAGCGCACGGCGCTGGTCGACGGGCGGGTCACCGGCACCGGGCAGTTCGAGACCATCCCGGTCGGCATGGTGCTGCGGTCGGTCGGCTACCAGAGCGTCCCCCTGCCGGGCGTGCCGTTCGACGCCGCGACGATGACCGTGCCGAACGTCGCCGGTCGCGTGTCCGAGGGGCAGTACGTCGCGGGGTGGCTCAAGCGCGGGCCGACCGGCGTCATCGGCACCAACAAGTCCGACGCTGCGGAGACCGTGCGCACGCTGCTCGCCGACCTGGCCTCGCGCCCCGGCCGCGCCGCCCCGGCCTCCAGGCTCGACGACCTGCTCGCGGCGCGCGGCGTGAGCCCCGTGACGTACGGCCAGTGGCTCGCCATCGAGGCCGCGGAGGCGTCGCTCGCCACGTCCCTCGGCCGGGGCGAGCACGTCAAGCTCGTCGGCCGTCCCGCGATGTTCGCCGCCTGCGGGCGTACGCTCTCCGGCTGACCCTACGGCCGTACGCTCTCCGGCCCACCTCCTGCGGTTCGCGAGCCTGCGGTCGCCGGTGACGTTTGCGCAGCGTGTGGCGCGGAAGAAGTACCCGAGATGGCGACTCCGTGCCACGGCCCGGACCGCTGACCGGACCGGGGGGACCGCTTGATGACCACTCAGACGCATCCGCATGCCCGCAGTGCCGCCGCCGGGGCGCGGTCGTGAGCGACACGGTCGCCGAGCAGTTCGTCAAGGTGCTCAGGCAGGGCGGCGTGCAGCGCGTCTACGGCGTCGTCGGCGACAGCCTCAACCCGATCGTGGACGCGATCCGCCGGGCCGACGGCATCGACTGGGTGCACGTGCGCAACGAGGAGGCCGGGGCGTTCGCCGCCGCGGCCGAGGCCCAGCTCACCGGGAGGATCACGGTCTGCGCGGGCAGCCAAGGGCCCGGGAACACCCACCTGATCCAGGGCTTGTACGACGCCCACCGCTCCCGGGCGCCCGTGGTGGCCCTCGCCTCGCACATCCCGTCGACCGAGATCGGCACCGGGTTCTTCCAGGAGACCCATCCCGAGCGGGTGTTCGCCGACTGCAGCCACTACTGCGAGATGATCAGCAGGCCCGACCAGATGCCGAGGGTGCTGCGCATCGCCATGCAGTACGCCGAGGGGCTGGGCGGGGTGTCGGTGGTGGTGCTTCCCGGCGACATCGCCGCGCTGCCCACCGCGAAGCCGACGGGCACGAGCACGCTGGTCACGGAGAGGGGCGTCGTGGCGCCGCCGGCCTCGCACGTGCGGGCGCTGGCCTTCGCCCTGAACGCCGCGCAGCGGGTCGCCCTGTTCTGCGGCGCCGGGTGCCGGAACGCCCACGAGGAGGTCATGGAACTGGCCGCCAGGCTGTGCTCCCCCGTCGGGCACAGCCTGCGCGGCAAGGAATGGATCCAGTACGACAACCCCTTCGACGTCGGCATGAACGGCCTGCTCGGGTACGGCGCCTGCTACGACGCGCTGAACGAGGCCGACCTGCTCGTGCTGCTGGGCACGGACTTCCCCTACGACAACTTCCTGCCCCAGGGGCACACCGCGCAGGTGGACCACGACCCCACCAAGCTGGGCCGCCGCACGCCCCTCGACGTAGCCGTGCACGGCGACGTCGGCGAGACGCTGCGCACCGTGCTCCCGTTGCTGAACCAGAAGGCCGACAGGAGCTTCCTGGACCGCATGCTGCGCGAGCACGCCCGCAGCCTCGAACGCGTCGTCGACGCCTACACCAAGGACGTCGACCACCACGTGCCGATCCACCCCGAGTACGCCACGGCCATCCTGGACGACCTGGCGGCCGACGACGCGGTGTTCACCGTGGACACCGGCATGTGCAACGTGTGGGCCGCGCGCTACCTCACGCCGAACGGCAGGCGGCGGGTCATCGGCTCCTTCCTGCACGGCAGCATGGCGAACGCGCTGCCCCACGCCATCGGCGCGCAGTTCGCCTACCCGGACCGCCAGGTGATCTCGATGTCGGGGGACGGCGGCCTCGGCATGCTGATGGGCGAGTTGCTCACCGTGCGCCTGCACGACCTGCCCGTGAAGATCGTCGTGTACAACAACTCGTCGCTCGGCATGGTGAAGCTGGAGATGCTGGTGGAGGGGTTCCCCGACTACCAGACCGACCACGAGCCCGTGGACTACGCGGCGATCGCGGCGGCGGCGGGCATCCCGTCGGTGCGCATCGAGAAGCCCTCTGAGGTCCGCGACGGCCTCGCGCACGCCCTGTCGTCCGCGGGGCCGTACCTGGTGGACCTGGTCACCGACCCCAACGTCATCGCCGTGCCGCCGCGCATCACGCCCGCGCAGATCAAGGGCTTCGCGCTCGCGGCTGGCAAGATCGTCGTCAGCGGCGGGGTGGGCAAGATGGTCGAGATGGCCCGCGCGAACCTGCGCAGTATCCCGCGTCCCTAGTCCCCGAGGGCGACGGCGGCGCGGTGGAGGGCGGTGGAGAGGGTCTTGATCGTGGCGGGCTCGTCCATCACGCCGCCGCCCGCGTCCCTGCGCGCCTCCCAGGCCTGTACGCGCTCCGCGTAGGCGTCCCGGTTGGCCAGGTGGAAGGCGTAGACGGTGGCGTACCGGCTGACCAGGTGGGAGGGATGCATGTCCCAGCCCTGGTAGAACCCGTGGCGCAGCGAGTGGCGGACCATCCCGGCGTGGGCGCGCCACAGCGCGTGCACGTCCGGCGTCGAGTCCGAGGCGGGCGAGGCGGCCAGCGAGCCGTCCGACAGCTCGACCCCCGTGCCCGCCAGCGCGGTGCGCATGACCTCGCGGGCGTGGTCGCACACCGGATGGTCCAGGCGCTGCTCGGCCGGTGGGAGCCCGCAGGCGGCGGTGTAGTCGAACACCCCGAAGTGCGCCGCCGCGAGCCGCCCGCGCAGCGAGGGCACGAGGTCGGGCGAGCGCATGAGGAACATCACCGTCTGCGGCGCCTCCACCTGCATCTCG
Source organism: Sphaerisporangium sp. NPDC088356 (assembly GCF_040685555.1). NCBI lineage: Bacteria > Bacillati > Actinomycetota > Actinomycetes > Streptosporangiales > Streptosporangiaceae > Sphaerisporangium > Sphaerisporangium sp. NPDC088356. The sequence continues at coordinate 12,841 of NZ_JBFBIK010000005.1, read as the reverse complement.
AACCGCAGCGTCCCCGTGGCCAGCCCCAGTCCCTGCTCCAGGAGGGGAAGGCGGGCGGCGAACTGCGCGAGATAGGCCTCCATCAGCACCTTCGGGAAGGTGACCGTGAAGCCCTCGGGGAGAGAGCCCGCGCGCTCGACCACCCCGGTGAGGAACCCGTCCAGCGTGCGGAGGGCGCGGGCGGGGTCTCCGTCGGCGAACGACTTCACCCGGATGCCCCAGCGCCGCGGCAGCGTGCCGGACGCCCGCATCGCCGCGACCGCCTCGGCCGCGGCCTCGGCGTGGGCGTCCTCCTCCGCGCCGGGGCGAACGCCGTAACCGTCCTCGAAGTCGATCCTCAGGTCCTCGACGGGCTCGGCGGCCAGCTTGCGCGCGACCCGGCGGCGCACGTCCGAGGCGAGGCCGCCGGGCAGCGGCCCGAACACCGGCGACAGCTCGGCGTCCCCCGGCAGGTGGCTCGCGAGGAGCCCCAGGGCCGCCTCTCCCCACGCCGCGACCGTGTCCCGGTCGAACCGGTCGGCCGGCACGTACACGGTGTGCACGGGCTGCCAGGCGCCCGTGGGGCCGGGGTACCGCTCCGCCTGCTCGCCGAGCGCGGCTCCGGAGCCGGGGACGTCATGGCCGCCGAGGGTGAGGCGCATGTCAGATCGTGTCCACCAGGTCGCGCCACCGGCGGACCAGCTGCGGGTCGACGGGGTCGGACCACGACGCCCGTACGGCGCTGCCGACGTGGAAGGCGCGCACGCCGTAGTCGAGTAACGGGGGGACGAGATGCGGCTTGAGCCCGCCTCCGGCGAGGATCAGGGGCGCGTCGCCCGCCTCCGCCCGCGACCGCAGGATCGGCAGCCCCGCCGCGATTCCGGACACCTCGCCGGAGGTGAGCACGGTGGCGAGGTTGGGCAGCAGCCGAACGGCCCGCCAGCCCGCCTGCACGTCGGCGGCGTTGTCCACGGCGCGGTGGAAGGTCCAGGGCAGGGGGGTGACGGCGTGGATGAGCGCCTCGGTGGCCGCCAGGTCGACGGCGCCCTGCTCGTCGAGGAATCCGAAGACGAACCCCGCCGCGCCGGCGTCCGCCAGGATGCGGGCGTCCCGCTCCAGACCTTCGAGCTCCTCGGCTGTCGCGGTGAAGCCCGCGTTGGGGCGGAGCATCACCATTTGGGGCAGCGCGGACTGCTTGGCGATCGCCGCGACGATCTCCGGTGCGGGGGTCAGCCCGCCGACGGAAATGTCGGCCACGATCTCCAGGCGGTCCGCGCCGCCCTCCTCTGCGGCCACGGCGTCGCGCACGTCCAGCGCGATCACCTCGAGCAGCGATCCGGTCATGGGTCCTGAGGTTATCGGACCCTCCTGTCCCGAGTTGGACCACTACCACCCACAGGCCCTCACCTGTCCGGGGTTGGACGGCTAGTTCATGATCTCTCCCGGCAAGTGAGGACGTCTGTCATGACCTGACATCACCTGTCATCACCTGGAATGCGCATGCGAAGGCTTCCGCCTGCGCGCACGCGGAAGCGAAGGAGATCCCAGGTCGGCGGCCCTCTGGAACAGCGCGCCCGAGGCACGGTGCGGCAGGTCCACCGTGCGGACATGCCGGAATCCGAGCTTCTGGTAGTAGCCCTGGAGTCCCGGGTTGTCCTTGGAGCAGTCCAGCCGCAGCCAGCGGCGCCCGGCCGCCGCCACGCGCAGGGCCGCCCAGTCGAGCAGGGTCTCGCCGAGGCCCTGCCCGGAGAAGGCCCGCCCGACGGCCAGCTTGTGGACGTACAGGGCGGTCTCCGGGTGGTCGCCGCGCCTCCAGAACTCCGGGTCGGCGTGCTCGTCGAGGGCGAGGGTGGCCGCCGGAGCGGAAAGCGTTTCCCCTCCCGGCCCCCGGCGGTTCTCCTCGTCGTCCAGCACCCACAGGGTGCCCTCGGCGATCAGCGGCTCGATCCGGGCGGCGGGGAAGCCCGCGGCCGGCCACTGGCGGATGCCCCGGCCGTGGAGCCAGCCCGCCGTCTCGGCCAGGAGCGCGAGGACTCCCGGGAGATCGTCGGGGGTGGCGTTGCGGAGGGTGAGTGAGGCTCCGAGGTGGAGGGTGTCGGAGTACATGGATCATCCTTTCGTCGCCTTCGGTAGCGCCCTGAACACGGAGAGTGCTCGACGGGGAGCGCGCGGCTTTATCAGTGAAGGCCGGTATGCACGGCATTCGCCGTCTGGCCGGCGGGCGTGGTCGGCCGCGGAGGCGGCCCCGGCCCGCGCCGAAGGCGGAACGTCGCGATCGCGCCGCCACTCGGGCGGCGCGCGCGAGATCAGCTCAGTTCTAGCTCGTACCTGATCAGATGCTTGTCGGCGGGCAGGACCGACACGGCGACTCGGACCGGGGTGTCCTCACGGTCATAACCAACTCGGACATATACGACAACAGGGGTACCAGGTTCGAGTTGCAGACGGGAGGATTCCTCAGGAGTCGGCATGCGTGCGGATATGTCATCCACAACCCGGACCTGCCGGTGACCGAGCTCCTCCAGCACGCGGTTGGCTCCGCGCGTGATGTCCGATGGACGGGCGATCTCGGAGTCGCTGACCAGCGCGTGCGGGAAGTAGGAGTCGTTGGTGTTGTACGGCTGGTCGTCCACGTAGCGGAGCCGTCGCCGCACCACGGCGACGGAATGCTCGTCGAGCTCCAGCCTGGCCGCGATCTCCTCGGGAGGTTCCACGATGGAGACCTCGATCTCCTGCCCCGGCTTGCGGCCCTCCTTGGTGACGGCCTCGGCGAAGGCTTCCCTGCGCAGCACCCCTGGTGAGGCGCCCAGCTCGTCCTGAGGGCGCATGAGCAGCGCCCTGCGGTCGCGGACGAAGCTGCCGCGGCGGCGCATCCGGGTGATCAGGCCTTCGTTCTCGAGCTCGGCCAGAGCGAGCCGTACCGTGTTTCGGCTGACCTCATGGCTGTCCATGAGGTCCATCTCCGTCGGCAGCTGGGCTCCGGGCCCGAGCTCGCCGGAATAGATGGCCCTGCGCAGCTCGCCGGCCACCTGCTGGTACAGCGTCGACCGTGCCAAATCTCACCTACGGTTGCGTCCTTTTGTACCTACGAATCTAGACGATCTCGATCTGACAGCAAACAACCCCTTGACCCAAGCGTCTCCACACCGCATTATCCAAACGTTGGTACAAATCCATCAAAGGGTCGGCGAGGGAGTGAGGGCCTGTGCTGGCGGTAAGAGCGGGCACGCCGTATCTGCCTTGGCACGATCCCCGCGAGGCGACGCGTCTACTGCGCTACGCGCTGCATCGCGAGGGATTCACCCACACCTACCAGAGCAGCGGAAAAGGGATGTCCGTGCTCTCGGTCACAACAGAGCTGACGGTCTGGTGCAGGAAGGGCTCGTTCGTCTGGAACGAGGACGGCCTCACCCTGACCCACCCGGCGGCCGATCCCATCGGCGCGGCTCAGCTCCTCAAACGCCACCTCAGAAGGCCGGGCGACGAAGCGCCACACGACTGGGACGACCAGTCCGGCGACCGGCCTCCCACAGACTCCGTGCGATGAACGACCTCCAGGACCCCAACCCTCGCCGGGGTCCTGGAAGTCGCGCCGGGGCGGAACGTGTCCTGGCGGGTCCCCCACGCCCGCCAGGACACGCTTCCGTTACCACGGACGTTCACGTCACAGCGGTCCCCAGTTGATCAGGGAGAGCCGCTCGTCCACGTAGGTGTAGAACGCCCGCACGGGCTGGTCCGCCACCGGCTCCTCGCTCTGGCGCCAGTTGCCGACCATCACGCAGCCTGGGGCGTCGGCGAGGCGGACCATGACCACCGTGTACGGCGTGGGCGCGTCGGGCAGGAACGGCTGGTGGTTGACGATCCAGCTCAGGATCCGGCCGGTGGGGCTGACCTGCCGCCAGCTCCAGTCGCGACCCCGGCAACGGGGGCAGTACGCGCGGGCGGGGAAGCGGAGCGTGCCGCAGCCCTCGCAGGACTGGATCACGAACTCGTGCCTGGCGACGCGCTCCCACCACTCGGCGGAGTCCCGGTCGGGGACGGGCTTGATCATGTCATCCCTTCCGCAGGATCAGCGCGGAGGTCACCGGCAGGATGTAGCCGGGCTGGGCCGTGGACAGCGCCACCTCGGCCCCCGGCACCTGGCGGTCCCCGGCGTCGCCCCTGAGCTGCGAGACGGCTTCCGCGATGTGGTTCATCCCGTGCACGTAGCCTTCCGACAAAAATCCTCCGTGGGTGTTCACCGGAAGCGAGCCGTCGAGCGCGGTCGCCCCGGAGGCGACGAACGGCCCGCCCTCCCCCTTGGCGCAGAATCCGTAGTCCTCCAACTGGACGATCACCGAGTAGGTGAAGCAGTCGTACAGCTCGGCGACGTCGACGTCCCCGGGGCCCACGCCCGCCATCGCGTACAGGCGGGGGGCAAGCTCGGCTGCGCTGGTGACGGTCGGGTCGGCGGGGGTCTCGCCGCCGGACAGGAAGGAGTCGCCGCCTCCCCACGCCGCGGCCGATATCAGGACCGGCGGGCGGCGCAGGTCCCTGGCGCGCCCGGCCGTGGTGACGACGACGGCGCACGCCCCGTCGGTCTCCAGGCAGCAGTCCAGGAGCCGGAACGGCTCGGCGATCCAGCGGCTGGCGAGGTAGTCGTCCATGGTGATGGGCGTGCGCATCAGGGCACGCGGGTTCTTGGCCGCGTTCGCCCTCTGAGTGACCGCCAGCTGCCCGAAATGCTCAGCTTTTGTGCCATATTTCAGCATGTGGGCGCGGGCGTACATCGCGTATTGCTGCGGCGGCGCGGTGTACCCGTAGGGCACCTGGTACTGCGCCTCCAGGCCGACCGGCGCCGCCCGGCCCGTACCGCCCATGCGGAACTCCGACCGGGCGTTGATGGCGCGGTAGCAGACCACGGTCTCCGCGACGCCCGCCGCGACGGCGAGGGCCGCCTGGCCGACCACGCTGTGGGAGACGCTGCCCCCGCCGAACTGGTCGAGATACCACGCCGGCGCGCCGATGCCGAGCGCCGGGCCGACGAGCGACGGCGCGGCGGAGTCCCCGACACGGTGGGTGGCGATGCCGTCCACGTCGTCGGCGGTGAGCCCGGCGTCGTCCAGCGCGGCGAGGACGGCCTCGCAGGCCAGCGTCAGCGTACTGACCCAGGAGTTCTTCGAGAACGCGGTGTATCCGACCCCCGCGATGGCGGTGCGGTCGCGCGGCCCGCTCATCGCCCGGCCTCCCGTGCGGGGCGCGCCGCCCACCCCTCCCGGCCCGGCTTCCCCAGGTGCTTGGCCGTTGTGAGCACGCCGCCTCCCGGCCGTCCGCAGTCAAGCAAGCGCTTGTACGGCTTCGAGGCTAGGTGGGCTCCATCGGGGATGTCAATGATCTCCCTGGCGGGACGGCCTTGACTTCAACCGCGGTTGAGGTTGCACTCTGATCACGCCACCGCCCACGACGAGACCGGGGGCCACGAGGTCGAGGAGGCCGACTGACATGCGTGAAGACGCGGCCCGCTTGACATTCGCGGCACCCCTCTCCTATCGTCCAAGCAAGCGCTTGGTAAGGTAAGGGATACGATGGAGGAGACAGTCCCCCTCACATTCTCGCCGTCGAGCACTTCCTGGGAGAGCCAGGCGCCACCCAAGGAGGCGAGTACGACGATGAGCACCCACGCGGCCCGGCTGATCGCGCCGCACGGCGCCGCCGGGCACACCTCCACGGTGCGTGACGGCACGCCCGCTCCCCCGCCTCCCCTGCCGCCCCTCCCGCCCGTACGTCCCGGCTCCCCGCCCGTCGCGGCGCCCGCCTCCAACGGGCGAACCGCCCCCGCGGCCAACGGACGGCCCGTGGCCAACGGAGACCACGCTTCCGGGCCCACCGGACAGCACTTCAGGAACGTGCTCGGACGGTTCGCCACCGGTGTGGTGGCGATCACGGCGCTCGACCCGGTGACCGGCGAGCCGTGCGGCCTCGTCGCCAACTCCTTCACCTCTGTGTCGCTCGACCCCCCGCTGGTGGCCTTCTGCGTGGCGCACACCAGCACGAGCTGGCCGAGGCTCAGGTCGGCGGGACGGCTCTGCGTGAACGTCCTCGCCGAGCACCACGAGCAGGTCAGCAGGCAGCTCGCCGCCAGGGGCGATGACAAGTTCGCCGGCCTCACGTGGACCTCCTCCCCCGGCGGGAGCCCCGTCCTCGACGGCGCGCTGGCCTGGATCGACTGCTCGGTGGAGGCGGAGCATCCCGCGGGCGACCACGTGATCGTGGTGGCCCGCGTCCACGACCTGGACACGCACACCGACCGAGGTCCCCTGGTGTTCTTCCGCGGAGGCTACGGCCGGTTCGGCGCATGAGCGACGGCTTCCGCGAGGAGGTCCGTTCCTGGCTGGAGGAGAACCTGACCGGCCAGTTCGCCGGCGCGAGGGGGCTCGGCGGGCCCGGCAGGGAGCACGAGGGTCACGAGCTGCGCATGGCCTGGGAGCGCCACCTCGGCGCCGCCCGGTGGACCTGCCTCGGCTGGCCCGAGGAGTACGGCGGGCGGGACGCGCCCCTGGACCAGCAGGTGATCTTCCACGAGGAGTACGCCCGGGCGGACGCGCCCGCCCGGGTGGGGCACATCGGCGAGGGCCTGATCGGGCCGACCATCCTGGACTTCGGCACCGAGGAGCAGAAGCGCCGGTTCCTGCCGCGCATCCAGTCGGGCGAGGAGCTGTGGTGTCAGGGGTACTCCGAGCCGGACGCGGGTTCCGACCTGGCGGGCGTGCGCACGCGTGCCACCCTGGAGGGCGGCGAATGGGTCGTCACCGGCCAGAAGGTGTGGACCTCGCTCGCGCATGTGGCCGGCTGGTGCTTCGTCCTGGCGAGGACCGAGCCGGGCTCGCGGCGGCACCGCGGCCTGTCGTACCTGCTGGTGCCCATGGACCAGCCCGGCGTGCGGGTGCGTCCCATCGTCCAGCTGACGGGCACGAGCGAGTTCAACGAGGTCTTCTTCGACGGCGCCCGTACGGACGCCGCCAACATCCTCGGCGCGCCCGGGGAGGGCTGGCGGGTGGCCATGGCCACGCTGGGGTACGAGCGCGGCGCCTCGACGCTCGGCCAGCAGATCGGCTTCAGGCGCGAGCTTGAGGCGGTGATCGCGACCGCCGGGCGCACCGGCGCGGCGGAGGACCCGGTGCTGCGCGACCGGCTCGTCCAGTCGTGGCTGGAGCTGGAGATCATGCGGTTCAACGCCCTGCGCACGATGACGTCCCTGTCGGCGGGCGAGCCGGGGCCGGAGGTCTCGATCGCCAAGCTCTACTGGTCGGAGTGGCACCGCAGGCTGGGCGAGCTGGCGCAGGCCGTGCAGGGGCGGGAAGGCCTGGTGGCGAGTGGCGGGCCGTACGACCTCAACGATCTGCAGCGGCTCTACCTCTTCAGCCGGGCCGACACCATTTATGCCGGTTCGAGCGAGATCCAGCGCGACATCATCGCCGAACGTACGCTCGGCCTGCCCAGGGACCGCTGAGCCGAGCTGGCGCCATCCCGACAGGAGCTCGCCATGACCCTCGCCTACCCACGCGCGCACGGCCTGCTCGACGGGAAGGTCACGCTGGTGACGGCCGCCGCCGGGGCGGGCATCGGGTACGCCACCGCCAGGCGCTGCGCGGAGGAGGGGGCCACGATCGTCATCTCCGACCGGCACGAGCGCCGGCTCGCCGAGGCCGCCGCGTCGCTGACCGGCCTGACCGGGGTGAGACCACTGGCCGTGCCCTGCGACGTCACCTCAGAGGCCCAGGTCCTCGCGCTGTTCGACGCGGCCATGGACGCGCACGGGCGGATCGACGTCGTGGTCAACAACGCCGGCCTCGGCGGCACGGCCGACCTCGTGGACATGACGGACGAGCAGTGGGACACGGTGGTCGGCGTCACGCTCACCGGCACCATGCGCTGCACCCGTGCCGCCCTCAGGCACATGATCCCGCAGGGCCACGGCGTGATCGTCAACAACGCCTCGGTCATCGGGTGGCGGGCGCAGAAGGGGCAGTCGCACTACGCCGCGGCCAAGGCGGGGGTGATGGCCCTGACCAGGTGCGCGGCGCTGGAGGCGGCCGAGCACGGCATCCGGATCAACGCGGTGGCGCCGTCGCTGGCCATGCATCCGTTCCTCGCCAAGGTGACCAGCGACGACCTGCTCGCCGACCTGACGGCGAAGGAGGCGTTCGGCAGGTCGGCGGAGCCGTGGGAGGTCGCCAACGTCATCGTCTTCCTGGCCGGCGACTACTCCTCCTACATGACCGGCGAGGTCGTCTCGGTCTCCAGCCAGCACCCCTGACAGCTGGGCCGATCCGCGAACCGACCGGTCGGTATGGACGGCGTGAGCGCCGTACGGCATCATCGGATGGCATGACTCTTTTCTCGGTGGAAGGCAAGACGGTCGTCGTCACGGGGGGCTCCCGGGGCATCGGGAAGATGATCGCCTCAGGTTTCGTGGCGGCCGGGGCCACGGTGTACATCTCCTCGCGCAAGGCCGCCGAGGTGGAGAAGACGGCCGCCGAGCTGGGCTGCGTGGCCGTGCCCGCCGACCTTTCGACCCCCGAGGGCATCGAGACGCTGGTGTCGGCCGTGACCGCGCGCGAGGACCGGCTGGACGTGCTGGTGAACAACGCCGGAGCGACCTGGGGCGCGCCGCTGGAGGAGTACCCCGAGCACGCCTTCGACAAGCTGTGGGGCATCAACGTCAAGGGGGTCTTCTACCTGACCCAGCGGTTCCTGCCGCTGCTACGCGCGGCGGCCTCCGCCGACGACCCGGCGCGGGTGATCAACATCGGGTCGATCGACGGCCTGCGGGTGCCCGTCGTGGAGAACTACGCCTACTCGGCCGCCAAGGCGGGCGTGCACATGCTGACCCGCCACCTGGCCCACACGCTGGCCTCCGAGTTCATCACGGTCAACGCCATCGCCCCCGGCCCCTTCGAGTCCAAGATGATGGCCTACGCGCTGGACGACCCCCAGATGCGCGCGACGATCGAGACCCACGTACCCCTCGGCCGCATCGGACGGCCCGACGACATGGCGGGCGCGGCCATCTACCTGTCGTCCCGCGCCGGCGCGTACCTCACCGGAGCCGTCATCCCCGTCGACGGCGGCATCTCCACCAGCTGACACCGCTGGGCTCTACCCCTCCGCCCGCACCCTCACCACCCCGGACGCCGCCACTGCCGCCCCCAGCGGCGCCGGAGTGACCCCCTCGCGGTGGTCCTCCCGTAACCCACACCACCCCGCGTGCGTGGCGGCGGCAGGTGAGACGGGTCGCGCCTCTTCGATGGGGCGCGAGCCGTTGTCGTTCAAAGGAGGTCGCGGAGCGCGGCGGTGAAGCGGTCGGAGGCGCCGGGGGCGGAGGCGAGGTAGAAGTACGGCTCGGTGAGTTCCAGCTCGATGAGGGCGGGGGTTCCGTCGGGCAGGCGGACGAGGTCGACCCGGGCGTACAGCAGCTTCTCGGGGATCGCGCCCAGCACCCGCTCGGCGAGCTGCAGCTGGTCGGGGGCTGGGTCGCGAAGGTCCGCGCCGACGTGGTTGGCGCGGGGGGCGTTGGTGCCGTTGGCCAGCATGGCGTCGCGGCGTACGGCATGGCTCAGCTTGCCACCGAAGAAGAGCAGGGAGGTCTCGCCCTCGCTCTCCACCATGTCGAGATACGGCTGCACCATCGCGACCTTGCCACCCGCGACGACGCGCTCGGCGTGCGCCTTGGCCTCGGCGACGTCGGCCGTACGGATGGTGTCGCGCGCCCCCGCGGAGACGGCGGGCTTGACGACGTAGTCCTCCCACGCGGGAAGGTCCGCCGCGTCATCCGTGCTCACCCAGTGCGTCGGCACGATCGGGATCCCGAGTTGCTGGAAGTCCCGCAGGTACGTCTTGTCGGTGTTGCGCTCCAGCACGGCCGCCGGGTTCAGCAACCGGGTCGCGCTCTCGACCTTGTACGCCCAGTCCACGAACTCCTGGCGGCGGTCGACGTAGTTCCACGTCGAGCGGACCACGGCGGCGTCGAAGGCGGCCCAGTCGGCGTCCGGGTCGTCCCAGCGCACCGCCGAGCCGTCGATACCGGCCTGCTTCCACGTGGCGAGCAGCACCTCCCGGTCGTCGTCCGGACCGTCGTAGGTGACATACGCAATATTCACGGCACTCCATCACATACTCGACAAGTCAGTACCGTGAGCATCGTACGGACATGGCGAGCACGGGATGGATCAGGGCCTCGGCTCGGCCCGGGACCCGGCCGGTTCCTGTTCTGCCGGATCGGCATTTCTCATCAGGCCGTCGCCGGCGGGATCCGGCAGCTGGAACCTCACGGCGAACCAGACGAGCCGGCCCGAGGTGTGGCCGCTCCGCCGTAGGGTTTCGATGGCCAGCGCGCGAAGCGAGGTCACGGCGCGGGGTCTACCGGTACAGGGTGAGCGGCGCGCTTGATAGAGGGTTATGTCGTAATAGGTGCCTTTTCTGTTTGCATTTGCCAGTGAAGAAGCGGGCATGCGACTTGTTCGGGTCTGGCGATGCCGCGAGCGGTCGGTGATGGCCAACCGGGCTTTTCGTCCGATAGATCTGCTGTTCAGCGGGGCCAGGCGACGCGGTATCCGGAATCCGTGGGCGGTGTGGACGGGGGCGGCGCTGTTCGCGGTCGTGATGCGGGCGGCGCCCGGTTCGGTGCGGCCCTCACCTGAGGGCTACCGCGCCGATCCGGGGTCAGATGCCATCATTTCCGACAATTGATTTTCTTGTGACATTGGGCGTTTATTTGCCATTTCGCTCATTTATCCAGGCCGGGAATCCGAGTTGCGATTGGCCCTGGAATATGGAAACATTCGTACAGGCTTTCGAATTCACTGGAGGTGATCGGGCGTGGCGGATGTCTCCAGGCTCGGCCGATCACACCTGCGACCGGGCTCGGCGGGTGGGGGTGTGCTTGGCCCTGAGTGGTGGGCGGCGGTGGTGGCACGCTCCTCCGGTTGGTCCAGCGACGGTTCCGCCGCACACGACTTTCGCCTACTGGAGGCCCCGGGCGACCCCAGCCTCAGCGACCGGAACAAGCACGTCCCAGGCCAGCACGACTCGACCCCACGTTCCCCGTCCGCACGTGACTACGACCCACGTCACGGAAACCCACGTCACGGAGACCCACGTGACAGCGACCCACGTGACAGCGACCCACGTGACGGCGAGCTCGGTGACGGCGAGCTCGGTGACGGCGAGCTCGGTGACGGCGAGCTCGGTGACGAGGGCCGATACAACGGCGGCACGCATCACCGTGACCCGCACGACGAAGACCGGCACGACCGAGACCGGCCCGCTGACGATCGTGACCCGCACAACAGCGCCCGTGAGCCGTATGACCGGGACCTAGGGGATCCAGCGCCGAGTGATCCAGAGCCGGGTGGCGTTGGTCCTGGGGTCGCTTCCACCAGTAATGACGATCAGCCCGATGAGCGCGATGGCGGCCCGGCGTCATGGGTGTTGGTGAGGTGTGTGCGGGACGCTGCGGAGGCGCTCGCGGTGGCACCTGTCCCCGAGTCACCGGCGATCTGCCTGGCCGAGGTGGAGGATCTGGTGTTCGCGCGTGATCGATTGATCTCGGCAATAGCGGGCCGGGTGGGGCGGGTGCACGCGGCAGGTGAAGCCCGTAGCCAGGGGCATGCCTCGACCAAGACCTGGTTGCGGTCGGGCTGTGGGATGAGCATGGCCGGCGCCGGGCGTCTGGTCGGGCTGGCGGTGGAGCTCGCGCGCCTGCCGGTGGTGCGCGACCGGTTCGCCTCGGGGACGTTGGGCGAGGGGATGGTGTCGGCGATCTGCGTGGCCACCGCGCACCTGACCGATGAGCAGGCGCAAGTGGCCGAGCCGATCCAGCTCGGCCTGGCCGATGAGGCGACCCCGGGCGAGGTGGCCAAGGCGGGCCGTTACCTGCGCGAGGTGCTCACTCCCGGCCGAACCGCCGACGAAGCCGAGGCTGATCACGCCGCCAGGTTTCTGATCGTGCGCCCAAGCGCTTCGGGCGGGATGGAAGGGGAGTTCCGGCTGCCGCGTGAATCCGCCGCCCGGCTCAAGAACCTGCTGGACGCCTACGCCAAACCCCGGGCCGAAGGCGATGATCGCCCGCTCCGCGTGCGTAACGCCGACGCGTTCATCGCCTTACTGGAACAGCAGATCACCACCGAGCTACTGGTGCTGGTCAACGCCGGCTCTCTGCCCGATGACCATCCCCACCTGGCGTCGGAAGCTGACGGCACCCGAGCCGGGAGTAGCGCCCAGGCAGGGCATGATGCCATCCGGTATCCGCAGACCTGGCACGCCAAGGTTGGACCTGGACCTGGACCTGCGTCTGCGTCTGGGTCTGGACCTGGACCTGGGTCTGGGCCTGTTGAGCCTGCGCCTGTCGGGCCTGCGCCTGTCGGGCCTGGGTCTGCTGGGCCTGGGTCTGTTGAGCCTGGGTCTGTTGAGCCTGCGCCTGTTGAGCCTGCGCCTGTTGAGCCTGGGTCTGCTGGGCCTGGGTCTGCTCGGTACATTGAGCCCGCTGGGTCGGAGCGGCGCTCTGCTGGAGCGCCGGACGATGCGTGCAGGACATGCGGGTATCAGACGGATCGGGGAATTCCCGCCTTGCTGCCGGCCACCGGGCAGTTGCTGCCGGTGGGCGATGTGCACCGGCTGGCCCGCACCTCCACCCTGGTGCGGATCGTGATGGACGCCGAGGGCCAGGTGCTGGACATGGGCCGCAAGGTACGGCTGGCCACCCCCGCCCAACGACGGGCGGTGATCGCCCGGTACACGACCTGCTGGGTGGACGGATGCCCCCTACCGGCCACCATGTGCCAGATCGACCACGCCGACGCCTGGGCCCACGGCGGACCCACCG